>NZ_GG774888.1:0-516 GCF_000163675.1 Bacteroides sp. D22
AAAGGAGATAGTATAGAAAATAATAAAATAAAAGGTCATAAATCTACCCTCACCACCCCTCACCTTTGACCCATATTTTATAATAAAAAGATAACGGGGAATCTTAAAAACTCAATCATCTTTTTCAGATTTACCACAACGTTTCCAGAATACTTCATTATTTTATTCAAAACTGCATAGTTTGGAATCAATTGCCACTAATGATTTTATTAGTTATTTTTAAGCAATCGTTTACCTATTGATAGTTATTTCATTGCCTAAGTAGTTTTCGTTTGACTATAGTCAAGCGATAGTTCAACATATGTCAAGCGTTCGTTCAACAACTGTCAAACGATAACTCGTTAGGCAATTGAAAGAATAATATAAGCAAGAGAAAGAAATAAAAGCTGCATATTGACGAGTTATTGTCAGCGGTAGTATTTTGGGATCATTTCCGTACCGGAATGAATTAATTTTTAGGGATATGCCGTTTTCAGACTGAGCCGCCGCCGTTTCATAATGGCTCAGTTGTAATTC
>NZ_GG774887.1:0-534 GCF_000163675.1 Bacteroides sp. D22
AAAAATTGTAATATTCTGATAATCAAATAAATAGTTATTTTTAAGCCTAAAAATAGCGTTTTGCCTAAGCAAAATTTGCAAATGATTGAAATACAGTGTGTTATAAGCGTTATTTTGCCTAAGCAAAAATATAGCCTTTTTTCGTTTGCCTAAGCAAAATTTGTAAGCTGTTATAGTTCAGTGATTTACAAGCCTATTTTTGCTTAGGCAAAATTTTAATAGGTGTTTATCTATCCTCTAAATCTGTATTATCTCTGATAATCAGATAGTTGCAGATTTTGCCTAAGCAAATTGCCTAAGCAAAATGATTTTGCCTAAGCAAAAATTGTAATATTCTGATAATCAAATAAATAGTTATTTTTAAGCCTAAAAATAGCGTTTTGCCTAAGCAAAATTTGCAAATGATTGAAATACAGTGTGTTATAAGCGTTATTTTGCCTAAGCAAAAATATAGCCTTTTTTCGTTTGCCTAAGCAAAATTTGTAAGCTGTTATAGTTCAGTGATTTACAAGCCTATTTTTGCTTAGGCTAAAA
>NZ_GG774886.1:0-542 GCF_000163675.1 Bacteroides sp. D22
CCTCTAAATAAAGAATAAAGCAAGTATCCTGAGAAACATGATTGACTAGGGTAAAGTAATCAAGGATTCCTGAAGGCAAGAACAAGCTTAAAGAAGCAACAGGATCAATCGTTTGGGAAGAGGATGTTTTCATGATGCAAAAATAAGAATTTTAACGCAATCCCCCAAGGTTTCAGACTGAGCCCTTTCTCCTCTAAATAAAGAATAAAGCAAGTATCCTGAGAAACATGATTGACTAGGGTAAAGTAATCAAGGATTCCTGAAGGCAAGAACAAGCTTAAAGAAGCAACAGGATCAATCGTTTGGGAAGAGGATGTTTTCATGATGCAAAAATAAGAATTTTAACGCAATCCCCCAAGGTTTCAGACTGAGCCGTTTTCAGACTGAGCCCCGATTTCTTCGATGAAATGGGGGAAAAATAAAATCCTCCACATAAAATGCAGAGGATTAAGTGATCGCGACAGGATTCAAACCTGTAACCGGCTGATCCGTAGTCAGCTACTCTATTCAGTTGAGCTACGCGACCCTATAATTTGTAAGTT
>NZ_GG774885.1:0-568 GCF_000163675.1 Bacteroides sp. D22
TGTTTTTGTAAAGTTAGTCAGTGCCTTGCCCTGCCGCTCATAAAGGTCGGTGCTAATGAAATTGAGCAGCATACTACGACTCCAGCCGTTCTCCACCGTCTGGTGAACATAGAACAGAGCTTTGTCTATATCGTCTTTCACTTTATCCATTATCAAGACAATGGTGTCTCCATGGGACTTCAAATATTCCACCAACTTGGTGGAATAATTCCGTTTCATTTTTTCCACCAAGTTGGTGGAAAGTTTTCAGAGCATCCTTATATAACAAATAAAATTTCCTACAATAGTAAATATTGCTCTTTGACAAACCAGCCGCATTGGGTATAGCTTCACGTAAATCTTTGCTCAATCGAGTGATAACACTTTCGCCCCAGCGTTCTTCTACGTGCAATTCAACAATGTCACGACCTAAAAGCCAGTTGAATTTCAACTGTTCCACATTTACTTTCACCGCTGCCTTTATTTGGCTTTGACGATAGCGACCGCAAAGGTCTTTCACCCATTGCAGATATTCTTTATCAAGTATGTTTATTGACTTGTTCATCGTAATCTATAATACTTCAGTTGC
>NZ_GG774884.1:0-571 GCF_000163675.1 Bacteroides sp. D22
CTGGAAAGCTCCTGTATTTTCTCTTCTGCGGCTGACTTGGCCTCAAGGGTCCGAGAAAGACGGTTGGAAAGCGCCTTGTTGTCATGTCTCATGCTTTTCAGTTCCTCAAGTGCCCTGTCAAGTTTAGACAGGATCTGCATATTACCCGACTGCTGTTCACGCTGCAAGTCGTCAAGCAGGTTTCGAAGCCGCAGGATCTCATCATCCTTTGACAGTAGCTGGGCGATTAATATGTTGATCGTTTCCTTGTCTTCCATGTCGCAAATATACAAAAAAAAACTGACTTATGCAAGACTTTTAATATATTAATATATTGATAGTCAGATATATAACCGCATACAATCGATTCTTCTGTAACCTCGTACTACCCTACGAGTAATTCTTTGCGGACAGTACCCTGGAGCAGAACCACGAGTTTCTCCCAACCGATTTCATAACGATGACTGGCCTTGCAGAAAACAGGCAGGAGGAAACGGTCTTTGTCCAGCTTCTTCCAATAAAGCACGTATCCCCCTGTATCATGATGAAGGATTTTGATGTTCCGCCGGTCCTTACTCAAAAAGATGAAAAT
>NZ_GG774883.1:0-580 GCF_000163675.1 Bacteroides sp. D22
TCTCAGGGAGGAAACCTTTTGAGTGAAGATGTAGATCAGAGTACTCAGCAGGAATAGTGGCTTTCTCCTCTAAATAAAGAATAAAGCAAGTATCCTGAGAAACATGATTGACTAGGGTAAAGTAATCAAGGATTCCTGAAGGCAAGAACAAGCTTAAAGAAGCAACAGGATCAATCGTTTGGGAAGAGGATGTTTTCATGATGCAAAAATAAGAATTTTAACGCAATCCCCCAAGTTTTCAGACTGAGCCCAGAAACAGATTACTAAAGATAACCATTCCTCAGCCAATAAAAAGAAAAGCAATACACGCCACAACTTATTTTGCACAACTTGTTTGGAAAATAAAATATTTTTTCCTTACCTTTGTATTAGGATTTATTTCAAATCTTAATAAAAATAGAGCGTTAAGGCATTATCCAAGTTCAGGAAATCCCCAATTTCAAGACAACAACTGGATAATACATTGGACGCTCCACGTACTATTTATATATTAAAGTGTTATATATATAGGCGTGGGGCTTTGTGTATTATATGTTGTTGAGTATGGGGATACTTCTGAACGGTAATACCAAAGTTCCCA
>NZ_GG774882.1:0-603 GCF_000163675.1 Bacteroides sp. D22
TAAAATTAAAGCGCTAAAAAGGCAGATGTACAATAGGGCAGGAAGTAAACTACTGAGAGCCAAGATTCTTTATTCACAATAGAAGAAGTACCACCAAATTTGACGAAGAACCCGATTTTTCATTTTCATTTCTCATATTCTCATAAATAATACGGTAATTATATGTAAATCAATAATATAATAGTATGAGAAATAAAATATAAAATGGTATTTCTCATACTATTTCTATCATTTATCCTTAAAAATGATGCATTTCTCATAGGTTTTAAATCGTTTCTCATCTTATTCTCATACTCCTTTTATCTATTTTACTCCTTTCTCATGCATTATGGCTGTATCTTTTCCCAGACTCTCGTCGAACTTTACGATTATTCCTTTTTCTTATGTCGTTTATTAAGCAACTTCCTATTGTTTACTGCTTTCCTGTGTATCATGCACCTTATATCCTTATGCTTTTCCTTAATCATTACCATTTTTTCCTACTACAGGGCAGACGCATTAAAAATTATTGTTTTGTAAAAGTTGTGACAAATATTTTTCATCCCATCCGGCTTTTAGTCTTTTCAGATTCATGCTTCCTTTTGTTGTTTTCTCATTCTTTAA
>NZ_GG774881.1:0-646 GCF_000163675.1 Bacteroides sp. D22
ACTGCAAAATTCCCATTTTAACCGATAAATTCCCATTTAATTAAGAACTGTACTGAAATGAATGAAAGTTTTTCCTACTATAAAGTTGAAAAACATAAAAACATCTGCCACCTGCAACCAAACGTGTGTAACACACTAGTTGATAAATAGTTGGAACGTTGCAGATACCTGTGGCAGATAGGTTGCAGATAAAGTATCTGCAACACGTTATATAATGTAAGCACTCATTGTATGGCTGTCCCTTTTTCTATACTCTGTAGTGGAGTATATAGCATCTCTTTATCCAATAATTAGTATTCTTTATTATTGTTGATCGGTAATAGTGACATGTAATTTGTTTCTCCTGCCGTTAATTTAGTTAAAATTTCCGCTATATATTTCACCGGCCTTAATCCATTCATCTTACATGTTTCAATAATTGAGTATAACATAGAAGCATTCTTTGCCCCTAGTTCCGATCCGCAAAACAGATAATTCTTTCTTCCCATACAAATGGGCTTCATCATCCTCTCGGCCGTATTATTATCAATTTCCGCCTTTCCATTTTGCACATAGCGTGATACTGCTTCCCATTCATTGACAGCATATCTGACCGCTTTTAGAAAAAGGTTGGCTGTATCCCCGCGTGTTTGATCTAAAAAACGGG
>NZ_GG774880.1:0-680 GCF_000163675.1 Bacteroides sp. D22
TAATTTCTTTGACCTGATTACGCAGCTCCTGTGGCATCTTTGTAAGTACCGCAATGATATCATCGGTTTTAGTGCCCTGAATTACAGCTATAATAGAACCTTTCCTACCTCGCTTATCTCTATTTATTAAGATGGTATAAAGATCTCCCTTACTTAAAGCCGTTTCGTCAATACATAGGTGATAACCCATATTCTTTGGATAAAGGATATACTCTTGGGCATGTGCTCTCTGATCCCAATTCTGGAAGTCACTCAGGTGGTCTTTATATTGGCTTTGAAGCTGTTTGCCATCCATACAGTAATGCTCAGCTACACTTTGGCAGCTAACGGCGTGATTATCTAAGTAATTCTTTTAAAAAAGCACCGAACTCAGCGGTTATGCGAGTACCGGTGGCTACCAAACTCCAGTCACGACTATATGTCTGCCCAGTGGATGGATCTTCCCAGCGACGACGCTTGATACGTAAATAAACGGCTTTACCACGGATAGGGAAGTCCTGAACTTCAATCTCAGGGAGGAAACCTTTTGAGTGAAGATGGAGATCAGAGTACTCAGCAGGAATAGTGGCTTTCTCCTCTAAATAAAGAATAAAGCAAGTATCCTGAGAAACATGATTGACTAGGGTAAAGTAATCAAGGATTCCTGAAGGCAAGAACAAGCTTAAAGAAGCAACAGGATC
>NZ_GG774879.1:0-706 GCF_000163675.1 Bacteroides sp. D22
TGGAAACTATCTACCTACGCTCTCCAAATAGTATCCGCTAAGACCCGTCCCAGATGCACAAGTGATAGCCCCACGCTCAATTGAGTATATAACAAGGTTATATTTACAAAAGATGCGTGAGACATGTCACTTACTACAATCTCCGGGAAAAATTTAGCGGATTCTTTTGGAGAGATATATAATAAATAACCGTTCTCAATAAAAATATTAAAAAGCTACTTCCTTCGCTCGAAAGTAAGCTATGACAAAAGTAGAAATAAATATCTATTAAACAAACAATTTTGACAGAAAAAAACATGCTTTGTCTATTAATCCAGTTTATATCATATAAAAAAACATTAACCCGACGTTTCCTGAAAATGATTTTGGTTCTTAATCAAATTCCGTGCTACTTATTTATGTTCAATTACCTTATTCATGGCTATTCTGGAGTACTTTAAGATGCATATAGTTTGGATAATTTATTTGTTATTTCTAATATGCCGATATCCCTTTATCCATCGGCCTTTCAATGAGCTTTACTAGCACGGAATTTGATTAAGAACCATGATTTTTTGGTTCTTCGTCAAATTTGGTGGTACTTCTTCTATTGTGAATAAAGAATCTTGGCTCTCAGTAGTTTACTTCCTGCCCTATTGTACATCTGCCTTTTTAGCGCTTTAATTTTATTCACTGTCCCCTCCAGTAATCCATTACTGAAGGGGAT
>NZ_GG774878.1:0-719 GCF_000163675.1 Bacteroides sp. D22
TAAGCGTCTCCGCGATTCTATCTTGTCGCCCTTTTTTCATTCTTATATTTTTGCGATGTATAAAAATGAAGCATTATGGATTTAGCAGAAAATCGATTTGGAAAAACTTGGAAACATTTCCTTGAAGTATTGAAAGTAGACTACAATTGTTCTTTAGCCGATGTTTGCCGCGATCAGCATACCACTTTTGGTGGTATGAGTTCCTGGATGTCCAGACGGGGCTATAGCGTTAAACAAGCCAAGGCAGATGTGGTCCGTGATTATTATGGCGGCGTTGAACCCTCCCAACCGACAACTTCCTCTCCTTCATTCACTCAAATATCACCCGCCATGTTGTCGGAAGAAGAGTTTAGTCTTGCCGGGATCACAATCACCTTTAACAGTGGAACCACCATTTCGGTCAAACGGGCCACACCCGGTGGTGTTATTAAAATGTTGCGCGATTACGAAAGAACGGAGGGAGATCCATGTATTCTCTAACATCAGCCAATCGCTACTATCTGTACCAGGGCTTTGTTCGTATGAACCTTGGCATTGACGGTTTATTCAAAATTATACGATCGGAAATGAAGGACTTGTCTCCCGTTTCCGGAGATATCTTTTTATTCTTTGGTAAAAACCGACAAAGTGTAAAAATACTGCGTTGGGATGGCGATGGCTTTCTTCTGTACTACAAGCGCCTCGAAGGTGGAAGTTTTGAGTTACCGACATTTAACCCC
>NZ_GG774877.1:0-721 GCF_000163675.1 Bacteroides sp. D22
TTAATCAAATTCCGTGCTACTTATTTATGTTCAATAACCTTATTCATGGCTATTCCGGGGTACTTTAAGATGCATATAGCTTGGATAATTTATTTGCTATTTCTAATATGCCGATATCCCTTTATCCATCAACCTTTCAATGAGCTTTACTAGCACGGAATTTGAAGAAGAACCAACGATTTTCAATTTTCATTTCTCATATTCTCATAGTAAATACAATAACTATATATAAATCAAATGCATAACACTATGAGAAATACTATTCAAAACGGCATTTCTCATAGTATTACCAGCGTTTTATCCATAAAACAACGTATTTCTCATAGCTTTTCATCACTTTCAAAAACATTTCTCATAGATTTTCCAAGCGATTCCAAATACTTTTTTACTTGTTTTGCAGAGTATTCAAGTTATTCTTCGACAAAACCGTAATAGTTAGCATGGACTGCAACGAAACACGCAGTAAAAAAAGAGTCTACTACAAGGCAAAGGAAGCATCAGACTATTATGAAGTCAAGCCAAGCTAGAGATGTAATCAGGTAATACTTAAATAATAGATTATAAAATGGACATGCGGAGTATAAAGAGTAGACATTAGCATATTTATGTATAACAGGGCAGACGCATTAAAAATTATTGTTCTGTAAAAGTTGTGACAAATATTTTTCATCCCATCCGGCTTTTAGTCTTTTCAGATTCATACTTCCTTTTGTTGTTTTAT
>NZ_GG774876.1:0-724 GCF_000163675.1 Bacteroides sp. D22
GGAAACTATCTATTCATGCCATATATAGGTATCCGCTAAGACCCCTTTCGTGAACATGAATGATAGCCCCACGCCCAACTGAGTATATAACAAGGTTATACAGACAAAAGTGCGCGAGACTTGTCACTCATTCCATTCACGAAAGTTAAAATTTAGCGGATTTTATATATGAATGTAACAAATAACCGTTCTCAATAAAAATATTAAAAAGTTACCTTCATCGCTCGAAAGTAAACTACGACAAAAGTAGCAATTTATATTTAGCAAACAAACAATTTTGACAAAGAAATAGGTATGAGACATAAAATTGTTATAGCTATATATTGGCAACTTTCAAATCCACACTAATTTGTCCTTACGACTTAAAGCAATGTATTGATGAATTAAACTCAGGCGGACGTTTGCCCTGATTGTATCAAAATAAAAACGCTCAGGGCAGGTTCCTGCAAACGATTTGGTTCTTAATCAAATTCCGTGCTACTTATTTATGTTCAATAACCTTATTCATGGCTATTCCGGGGTACTTTAAGATGCATATAGCTTGGATAATTTATTTGCTATTTCTAATATGCCGATATCCCTTTATCCATCAACCTTTCAATGAGCTTTACTAGCACGGAATTTGAAGAAGAACCAACGATTTTCAATTTTCATTTCTCATATTCTCATAGTAAATACAATAACTATATATAAATCAAATGCATAACACTATGAGAAATACTAT
>NZ_GG774875.1:0-755 GCF_000163675.1 Bacteroides sp. D22
GTTTTATGACTTACGGTTGTGACCCTAATTTTGATGCGTAATCCTCCTACCATAAAGTTGAAAAAACATGAAAACATCTGCCACCTGCAACGAAAAGCGTGTAATGTACTAGTTGATAAATAGTTGGAGCGTTGCAGATACCTGCGGCAGATAGGTTGCAGATAAAGTATCTGCAACACAGTATAAACCTGACATAAGCTAATTCTCCATGAGTACAAAAGTTTATTGTATACATTGACTTCCCGTTTCCAGGCGGGGAACTGTCGTTTCCTGCATTAGAAATTACAGTTTCCACGGCAGGAAACGAGAGTTTCTAAGGCGGGACACTACAGTTTCTACGTAAGGATACTGTCGTTTCCCCGTAGAGACACCCCAAATTCTCCATAGAGTCACCCTAATTATCCCATAGCTTTGCACAAAGGAATCAAGGCTTTTTCTTTGATTATATAACGTGTTGCAGATACTTTATCTGCAACCTATCTGCCGCAGGTATCTGCAACGTTCCAACTATTTATCAATTGTAAGCACTCATTGTATGGCTGTCCCTTTTTCTATACTCTGTAGTGGAGTATATAGCATCTCTTTATCCAATAATTAGTATTCTTTATTATTGTTGATCGGTAATAGTGACATGTAATTTGTTTCTCCTGCCGTTAATTTAGTTAAAATTTCCGCTATATATTTCACCGGCCTTAATCCATTCATCTTACATGTTTCAATAATTGAGTATAACATAGAAGCATTCTTTGCCCCTA
>NZ_GG774874.1:0-808 GCF_000163675.1 Bacteroides sp. D22
ACTTCAATCTCAGGGAGGAAACCTTTTGAGTGAAGATGGAGATCAGAGTACTCAGCAGGAATAGTGGCTTTCTCCTCTAAATAAAGAATAAAGCAAGTATCCTGAGAAACATGATTGACTAGGGTAAAGTAATCAAGGATTCCTGAAGGCAAGAACAAGCTTAAAGAAGCAACAGGATCAATCGTTTGGGAAGAGGATGTTTTCATGATGCAAAAATAAGAATTTTAACGCAATCCCCCAAGGTTTCAGACTGAGCCCGCTTCAAGGGCACTGGAAAGCGCCTTGTTGTCATGTCTCATGCTTTTCAGTTCCTCAAGTGCCCTGTCAAGTTTAGACAGGATCTGCATATTACCCGACTGCTGTTCACGCTGCAAGTCATCAAGCAGGTTTCGAAGCCGCAGGTTCTCATCATCCTTTGACAGTAGTTGGGCGATTAATATGTTGATCGTTTCCTTGTCTTCCATGTCGCAAATATACAAAATAAAGCTGACTTATGCAAGACTTTTAATATATTAATATATTGATAATCAAATATATAACCTTGTATAATCGATTCTTCTGTAACCTCGTACTACCCTACGAGTAATTCTTTGCGGACAGTACCCTGGAGCAGAACCACGAGTTTCTCCCAACCGATTTCATAACGATGACTGGCCTTGCAGAAAACAGGCAGGAGGAAACGGTCTTTGTCCAGCTTCTTCCAATAAAGCACGTATCCCCCTGTATCATGATGAAGGATTTTGATGTTCCGCCGGTCCTTACTCAAAAAGATGAAAATGTCCCCTGTGGAGGGCTCTTTACCCATTAT
>NZ_GG774873.1:0-837 GCF_000163675.1 Bacteroides sp. D22
AATATTCTACAAAAAAGATAGAAGACTGGGAGAGTTGAACGAAAAAATCAAGAGAAAAGCTCACGTAAAGCAAAGCTTTTCTCTTGATTTTTTAGAAAGAGGAACATTTACTGAATATCCCTAATTAAGCCCTTTCAGGGCACCCCAATAAATATATAATTGTAAGGCTTTCAGCCTAACCGATAAATTCTCATTTATGGAAGAATACAATAGAATAAAAATACAACATATCTGCTCAAATATATGTAGTGGCGGTACCCCTAAGAGTACAATCGCTGAATATTACGGAGGAAATATTCCTTGGCTTAACACTAAGGAAATTAATTTCTGCCGCATATATGGAACCGAAAAGACAATAACAGATAAAGGACTAAATAATTCATCAGCAAAATGGATTCCAACAGATTCTGTAATTGTCGCAATGTATGGAGCAACAGCAGGAAAAACAGCTATTGCAAAGATACCACTAACAACCAATCAAGCGTGTTGTAATCTGACTATTGATTCTGCCAAAGCAGATTACAGATTCGTATATTATGCTTTGTGTAATGATTATGCATACCTCGCATCACTTGCTAACGGTGGGGCGCAGCAAAATCTAAATGCACAGCAAATAAAAGAATTTGAGATACCTTTTCCCTCGCTTGAAGAACAGAAACGCATCGCAGATATTCTTTCCTCTCTTGACTCAAAAATCGAGCTAAACCGTCGGATAAATGATAATTTTGCGGAGTGCCCTGAAAGGGCTTAATTATATAGCGTAGGGCAACGCCCTACGTAAAAACGACAATCTGAATTTGCGCCCTGAAAGGGCATAATTGTATACAGTTCCGCCCT
>NZ_GG774872.1:0-838 GCF_000163675.1 Bacteroides sp. D22
ATAGCGTAGGGCAACGCCCTACGAAAAAAAACACACCAGCCACAAGCCCTGAAAGGGCGGAACTGTATACAATTATGCCCTTTCAGGGCGCAAATTCAGATTGTCGTTTTTACGTAGGGCGTTGCCCTACGCTATATAATTAAGCCCTTTCAGGGCACTCCAATAAATATATAATTGTAAGGCTTTCAGCCTAACCGATAAATTCCCATTTAATTAAGAACTGTACTGAAATGAACTAAATGATCATTTATTTTTAGACATAAGAACAAAAGAACATAAATGCTGCGCTTTGAAACTTATTTCTGTTGCTTATTGAACTGCTATTTTATTTTTTGTTCTTATGTTCTTCTGTCTGTATTAAATTCTCATTTAACTAAAAACTGCATAGAAACGAGTTAAACGTTGCGCTAATGAATGGGTCAAGGGTGAGGGGTGGTGAGGGTAGATTTATAACCTTTTATTTTATTATTTTCTATACTATCTCCTTTTTTTATCTATAAAAAAATACGAAAGGTTATAAATCTACCCTCACCACCCCTCACCCTTGACCCATATCTTATAATAAAAAGATAACGGAGAATCTTAAAAACTCAATCATCTTTTTCAGATTTACCACAACGTTTCCAGAATACTCCATTATTTTATTCAAAATGGTACCGGAATGAATCAAATTTTAGGGATATGGCTGTCCTGAACCAAATCCTCCAAGAATTACAATTGAGTCGGCTTGCTGAATATACATAGTCGTCCCTTAAAAAGTACTCATCTGCGGGATATTGCAAGAAAACAGTGTCCCGCAGATTTTTTCAACAAGTAGCCAAAGAACCCTCATGGCTCT
>NZ_GG774871.1:0-858 GCF_000163675.1 Bacteroides sp. D22
ATAATCAAATATATAACCTTGTATAATCGATTCTTCTGTAACCTCGTACTACCCTACGAGTAATTCTTTGCGGACAGTACCCTGGAGCAGAACCACGAGTTTCTCCCAACCGATTTCATAACGATGACTGGCCTTGCAGAAAACAGGCAGGAGGAAACGGTCTTTGTCCAGCTTCTTCCAATAAAGCACGTATCCCCCTGTATCATGATGAAGGATTTTGATGTTCCGCCGGTCCTTACTCAAAAAGATGAAAATGTCCCCTGTGGAGGGCTCTTTACCCATTATCTTGCGTACCAGTTCGGCAAGGGTGAAAATACCTTTTCGCATATCTACCGGACCTTCGCACAGGTAGAAGCGCATGCTGGGATTCAGCCCTAACATAATGTTCCCAGGTTTTGAAGCAGAGCTGTTATGCTCTCAAGATTAGTGTTACATTTTCGGATCTCAACTCCATTGCCCAGTTTTAGACGAAACGAAACAATCTCAAAGTTGTCCGATTTGACAGATTTGGGAGATGATGTACAACGTGAATGACCGGAGGGGGAACCGTTCACATGAATAGGGGTCAGCTGCACACCAGAAGGGGGAGTGGGGTTAGTTAATTGACACTTGTAATGACGATACCAGCCAAGGAATTTATAATAATCAACGCCAAAACGATGGCAATACTCCAAAAGAGAGACTTGGCAACCACTGTCGGATGACTGATAAGCAGAAAGAATCTCTAAAAAACAATCAGTAGAGTCCATAAGAATAAAATTTTAAGTTCTGTGCAAAGGTAAAACTGACTGATAGGATAAACAAGAGCCATACAATGAGTGCTTACTTATCAATTAGCGCATTACACGCTTTTCGTGG
>NZ_GG774870.1:0-902 GCF_000163675.1 Bacteroides sp. D22
CCTTTTCTATATATTCCTGTCAACAATAGATTGAATTGTCCGCCCAACGGGAATCCGGGGGACACACATAAGCAGAATAGGCACATGATTCATGCGGGACAACTTATTGAACGCACGCTTCACGAACAGGGACGCACCGTCACCTGGTTCGCTACCCAACTATGCTGCACACGCCCCAATGTTTACAAGATATTCCGGAAAGAGAATATCGACATCCACCTGCTCTGGCGCATCTCCTACATCCTCGGCCACGATTTCTTCCGTGATCTGTCCGACAGCATCAACACCGGAAGCTTCCCCAGTGTATCCAAATAGGATACAATTTCGTATCGTTCTTGGAACTATGTTTTCACCCGGTAGTATACTCCTTTCGCATACCTTTGCAGGCATATTAACATATAATCACAAAAGGACATGAAAACGAAAAAACTATTTCTGATTATTGCTCTGGTTGTCGGTTGTGCCGTCGGAGCCCATGCGCAAAAGACGGTCTTCAAGTTTCGTGACGCACAGGCACGTGCAGGCGATGCAGTTACTGAAGTTTGTGTCAAACCTACAGTTGTCGAGGTGAAAATACTGGAAGATAAGGGACGGATCAAGGATGAATGGACACTAAGCAAAGAGGAAGTGGAAATCGCCATGAAAGGAGAACTTGACAACATCCGTGCATGGGGGACGTATCTGTCCACCATCAAATACAACTGCGATGTCATCATGGGAGCCACTTTCAAAGTGGAAGATAATGAGAAAACAGGGGGATACACGGTTACAGTAGTAGGTTATCCCGGCATCTTCGTCAACTGGCATCCGGCCACAAAAGAGGATTATGAATGGATACGTCTGCAAAAGTTATCACCCACAGATGGAAAAAGCCAGATAGCGCCCGTCGTTAAGAATAAGAA
>NZ_GG774869.1:0-964 GCF_000163675.1 Bacteroides sp. D22
ACGTTTTTTCTTTTTCAAACTGTACCTTTCCACAATAAAAACACTACCTTTGTCAATCATGTATGTAATATACAATATAAAATGAACGACAATAAATTAAAAAACAAAACAGTCCCTTTCAACTACGCCCGCTGCTACAACGAGCAATGTCCGAAAGCTTGTAACTGCCTGCGTCGGGTGGCTGCACTTCTCACTACCGCTGACACGTCCTATATCAGCATCGTAAACCCAATGTGTATTCCGGCCACCGGAATTGACTGTCCCCACTTCCAAAACGCAGAAAAGATACATGTGGCATGGGGTATCAGCCACCTGCTGGACAACGTACCTTATAAGGACGGAACAAACATCAAGCAACAACTGATCGGGCATTTCGGAAAAACGCTTTACTATCGCTTTTATCGCGAAGAACGCTTCCTAAGCCCCGCAGACCAAAACTATATCCGCCAGCTTTTTCGCCGGAAAGGTATCACCGAAGAACCGGTCTTTGACAGTTACACGGATGAGTATAATTGGTAAAGCTACGTTCTAACTAGTTTCCAGCCTGCTGAAACTTTTTGTTTCAAGCGCTTGAAACAAAAAGTTTCAAAGGGTGAAACGATTCGTTTCACACCGAGAAACAAACTGTTTCACTACGGGAAACCATTCGTTTCAAGGTATGAAACAAAAAATGGAACGTAAGCACTGTAAGCACTCATTGTATGGCTCTTGTTTATCCTATCAGTCAGTTTTACCTTTGCACAGAACTTAAAATTTTATTCTTATGGACTCTACTGATTGTTTTTTAGAGATTCTTTCTGCTTATCAGTCATCCGACAGTGGTTGCCAAGTCTCTCTTTTGGAGTATTGCCATCGTTTTGGCGTTGATTATTATAAATTCCTTGGCTGGTATCGTCATTACAAGTGTCAATTAACTAACCCCACTCCCCCTTCTGGTGTGCAGCTGACCCCTATTCATGTGAAC
>NZ_GG774868.1:0-965 GCF_000163675.1 Bacteroides sp. D22
CGTTTCTTCGAACATTGCTGCTCTAAAAACAAGTATTGACGGTTCTATTTTTTTACTTGTACTACTTGTATTGTTTATCAATATTTCAAAGAACTTGCTGCTTTCGTTTCAAAAGCGGGTGCAAAGGTAAAGGCTTTATTTTTAACTACCAAACTTTTTCGGAAGTTTTTTTTATTTTTTCTTTTTACTCATTTCTCAGACTCTCTATGCGAAAGGGAAAGAATGTATAAAAGAAAAACAAAGACCGTTTTCTTTGCGAATCGGACTGCAAAGATAAGAACTTTATTTATTATACTCCAAAACTTTTCGGAAGTTTTTTTGTTCTTTTCTTTAAGCGCAATCTCGCTTTTTCACTATGTCAATTCTGCAAGGCTTTCTTCTCTTGGAAAGCGGGTGCAAAAGTACACCCTTTTCGTATACAATCCAAATATATTAAACTCTTTTTTCGAAGTTTTTTTGAAAGAATCTGCTAAAGTGCTGAAGGATAATGATGTTGTAGAACATATTTTTTTATCATAAGTGGATTGCGGGCGGAAACGGTACACATGGGACACATTATTATATCACACGCGGGCGCGTAGGCGCACGCAAAAGAGAAAAAGATGCAGAAAAAAGAAATAACAAAATTACAGTCGAATTACAGCTAAGAAAAAGAAAGCTACAAGAAAAAAGATATTAGAAAAAAGCAAGAGGATTTATTGTCAACCGCTAGAATACTTGTTCTAAGTAGTCTAACGGTTGACTATTCCATATGGATATGCCGGATAAATACTGAGTGGATACAGATCAGATTCTATATACAAAATCAGAATATCATTCTTTTTTAGGATTCTCGATCCGCAGGCTGACAAGTTCAACCCACTTCTTTATGCCCAAATCAAAGCCGCCTTTTTCTAATAGATGAAGGGCGCCCGCATAATGAAGGGCAGTTTCCTCCCTACTACAGTTGATCTTACAAGACAACT
>NZ_GG774867.1:0-982 GCF_000163675.1 Bacteroides sp. D22
TACGCAGTTGCCTAAAGGATGGACAACAATCAAAGTTGGTGATGTTGCTATTTATACAAATGGCCGAGCTTTCAAACCTGAAGATTGGATGCATGAGGGGTTGCCCATTATTCGTATTCAGAACTTGAACGATAATAGTGCAAGTTATAACCGAACTCCAAAAACTTACGAATCTAAATATTTAATTCATAATGGTGACTTGCTGTTCGCATGGGCTGCTTCATTAGGAACATATATCTGGAACGGTGGTAAAGCTTGGCTTAATCAACATATATTTAAAGTAGATCCATATCCTTTTGCACAAAAACAATATCTTTACCATGTGTTCAAAGCAATGATTACAGAGTTTTATACTCAAAGTCATGGCTCTGGCATGGTACATATAACCAAAAAACAATTTGAAAATATTAAATTACTACTGCCTCCTTTAGAGGAGCAGAAACGAATAGTTCAAACCTTAGAGCAAATCTCAACTAAATTAGATGTGATAATGGGGAGTTTATAAACTCCCCATTATCACATCTAAAGACATAAATACTTTATTTGCAGCTTCTACAATTCTCTGTTGCTCCTTATAAGGTGGAATTGGTACTTCAATCGCTTTGAATAGTTTCTTGTTCAAGTGAGGAATGGCAGAACCTACCTTATTCTCTCGCAATATTGTCCTATGCAAGTTGATGACTTGTAATACATATTCGGTATTCATATCATAATTGATAGACAACAGCTTAAAAGTGCTACCTTGATAGCCATCAATTGGAGTTCTGAATACTTCACCGGAATTCTCCCCATCTACTAAAATCAAAAGAGAGTTTGCAGCTACATATTTGCCGGAAGTCAAAGTCTTGGCATCACGCTCACCACGCAAATATTTGACATCAAGATTTATTCTTTCTATACCATTTTGCTTTTCACCATCAATCAACGAACATAGCATTTGCATAGGCGCAACAGCCCATCCATCAGGCAACTGCGTATAATG
>NZ_GG774866.1:0-1015 GCF_000163675.1 Bacteroides sp. D22
GTTAAATGTCGGTAACTCAAAACTTCCACCCTCGAGGCGCTTGTAGTACAGAAGAAAGCCATCGCCATCCCAACGCAGTATTTTTACACTTTGTCGGTTTTTGCCAAAGAATAAAAATATATCTCCGGAAACGGGAGACAAGTCCTTCATTTCCAAGCGTATAATTTTGAATAAACCGTCGATGCCAAGGTTCATACGAACAAAGCCCTGGTACAGATAGTATCGATTGGCTGATGTTAGAGAATACATGGATCTCCCTCCTTTCTTTCGTAATCGAGCAACATTTTAATAACACCACCGGGTGTGGCCCGTTTGACCGAAATGGTGGTTCCACTGTTAAACGTGATTGTGATCCCGGCAAGACTAAACTCTTCTTCCGACGACATGGCGGGTGCTATTTGAGTGAACGCAGGAGAGGTAGTGCTCAGTGGGGACGGCTCAACGCCGCCATAATAATCACGAACCACATCTGCCTTAGCTTGTTTAACGCTATAGCCCCGTCGGGACATCCAGGAACTCATACCTCCAAAAGTGGTATGCTGCTCGCGGCAAACATCCGCTAAAGAACAATTGTAGTCTGTTTTTAAGACTTCTTGGAAACGTTTCCAAGTTCTTCTAAATCTATTTTCTAAATCCATAATGCTTCATTTTTATACCTCGCAAAGATATGAGAGCTAAAAACGGACAGCAATATAGAATCGCGGAGACGCTTACCTTTCACGTTTTTTCTTTTTCAAACTGTACCTTTCCACAATAAAAACACTACCTTTGTCAATCATGTATGTAATATACAATATAAAATGAACGACAATAAATTAAAAAACAAAACAGTCCCTTTCAACTACGCCCGCTGCTACAACGAGCAATGTCCGAAAGCTTGTAACTGCCTGCGTCGGGTGGCTGCACTTCTCACTACCGCTGACACGTCCTATATCAGCATCGTAAACCCAATGTGTATTCCGGCCACCGGAATTGACTGTCCCCACTTCCAAAACGCAGAAAAGATACATGTGGC
>NZ_GG774865.1:0-1054 GCF_000163675.1 Bacteroides sp. D22
GCGGGTGCAAAGGTAAAGGCTTTATTTTTAACTACCAAACTTTTTCGGAAGTTTTTTTATTTTTTCTTTTTACTCATTTCTCAGACTCTCTATGCGAAAGGGAAAGAATGTATAAAAGAAAAACAAAGGCCGTTTTCTTTGCGAATCGGACTGCAAAGATAAGAACTTTATTTATTATACTCCAAAACTTTTTGGAAGTTTTTTTGTTCTTTTCTTTAAGCGCAATCTCGCTTTTTCACTATGTCAATTCTGCAAGGCTTTCTTCTCTTGGAAAGCGGGTGCAAAAGTACGCCCTTTTGGTATACAATCCAAATATATTAAACTATTTTTTCGAAGTTTTTTTGAAAGAATCTGCTAAAGCGCTGAAAGATAATGATGTTGTAGAACATATTTTTTTATCATAAGTGGATTGCGGGCGGAAACGGTACACATGGGACACATTATTATATCACACGCGGGCGCGTAGGCGCACGAAAGAGAGAAAAAGATGCAGAAGAAAGAAATAACAAAATTACAGTCGAATTACAGATGAGAAAAGACAACAGGAAGAAAGAGACAAGAAGACAATATAGAAGGAAAGCAAGAAAATGAACCAAATGTAAAAAGAATACTAGGGATATACCACAAAGGGAAATTACAAAAGGAGATTATTAAAGAGGATTATTAAAGAGGATGGATTAATTGGAATGGTTAATTGGGCATGACTAATAGAGTAATTAACAGGATATATAGAAAAATATTATAAAAGCAAGAGAATTTATTGTCAACCGTTAGAATACTTGTTCTAAGCAGTCTAACGGTTGACTATTCCATATGTATATGCCGGATAAATACTGAGTGGATACAGATCAGATTCTATATACAAAATCAGAATATCATTCTTTTTTAGGATTCTCGATCCGCAGGCTGACAAGTTCAACCCACTTCTTTATGCCCAAATCAAAGCCGCCTTTTTCTAATAGATGAAGGGCGCCCGCATAATGAAGGGCAGTTTCCTCCCTACTACAGTTGATCTTACAAGACAACTCACCCAGATAATACTCCAGGCGAGCCA
>NZ_GG774864.1:0-1194 GCF_000163675.1 Bacteroides sp. D22
CCCAGTGGAGGGATCTTCCCAGCGACGACGCTTGATACGTAAATAAACGGCTTTACCACGGATAGGGAAGTCCTGAACTTCAATCTCAGGGAGGAAACCTTTTGAGTGAAGATGTAGATCTGAGTACTCAGAAGGAATAGTGGCTTTCTCCTCTAAATAAAGAATAAAGCAAGTATCCTGAGAAACATGATTGACTAGGGTAAAGTAATCAAGGATTCCTGAAGGCAAGAACAAGCTTAAAGAAGCAACAGGATCAATCGTTTGGGAAGAGGATGGCTCAGTTGTAATTCTTGGGGATTTGATTCAGTGCAATCACATCCTTAAAATTTAATTCAATTCTATATTGGAATGAATGAGATTTTGTTTTCAATTACTGATTTGCATAAGTATAACATGAACTTTGGATTCATAAGTTTCACCCGTTTCACCTTATAACTGAAACATCGATGAATAAGGAGATAGCGGGTGAAAGCGTAGGAAAAAAACAGGTGAAGGCTTCCATTATCGCTTTCACCTTTTGAATTTATTTATACCGATTGCTGGACATATATAGCCATCGTGATGGACATATATAGCCACCGTGATGAATATATATAGCCACCGTGATGGACATATAGATGCAATACGGTGAGTATATAGATCCAATCTGTTGAATCTACAGATGTACCAATTCAAGTATTAACAGATGAGAACCAAGGTATTAACACCTGACAACTAAGCTATTAACATCTGACAGTTCATCTATTAATACCTGACAATGGATTTGCTATAAGCATATTTTCATTAGCTATAATGATATCCGGATTAGCTATAATGATATTGGTTTTAGCTCAAAGGATATTTTGAAAAGCCAAGGTGAAACCGATAATGTTCTGTTTCACCTGATTTCACCCCTCGCTTTCACCCGCTATCTCCTTATTCATCGGCATTTCAAGAATCAGGTGAAAGCGATGAATGGCAATAATCTTATAGTGGCATTGATGATACTTTATTTATAAAAAAAGAGGTAAGTTACGCAGTATTCCGCTATCGAATGAGTCAGAACTGCACAGTTTAGTTCATTTTCACACCGGAATGAATCTATTTTGTTAAGAATATGATTGCTCTGAATCAAATCCCCCAATTTTCAGACTGATCCAAGAGGATGTTTTCATGATGCAAAAATAAGAATTTTAACGCAATCCCCCAAGGTTT
>NZ_GG774863.1:0-1226 GCF_000163675.1 Bacteroides sp. D22
GGGAAGTCCTGAACTTCAATCTCAGGGAGGAAACCTTTTGAGTGAAGATGTAGATCAGAGTACTCAGCAGGAATAGTGGCTTTCTCCTCTAAATAAAGAATAAAGCAAGTATCCTGAGAAACATGATTGACTAGGGTAAAGTAATCAAGGATTCCTGAAGGCAAGAACAAGCTTAAAGAAGCAACAGGATCAATCGTTTGGGAAGAGGATGTTTTCATGATGCAAAAATAAGAATTTTAACGCAATCCCCCAAGTTTTCAGGGCTCAGTTGTAATTCTTGGGGGATTAAGTTTAGTCAATTCCCTTCATGCATATACCTTTGCTAGCCTAAAAAGGAAGAAGCTCATATCCACTACTCCTCTAAATGATGCCCTAAATGCTTTGATTTTAGCATTAAATGCTTCCGCTGCTGCATTTGTACTCCTGTTCACAAAGAAGTTCAAAATCCTTTCATAATGGTTCTCAATAGAGTTTGCTACTGTTGTGAATGTATCGTATCCATATTCTTCAATCTTATTATACCATAGTGCCAGCTTTGCTCTTGCTACATCCTTGTCATAGTTTGTGGAAAAGATCTTTCCCAACTCCAATGAGTAGTAATATACGTGCTTAATATCTTCAAACTGCTTGAAAAGTAATTCTGCCCTGATTTTCTGGCTCTTGGTCCATTTATCAGGTGATTTAAATAATAAATATCTGCTTCTGGCTAATAATTGCCTGAGTGTATCTCCGTTTTCGAGTTCTTCTGCTTTATGTACTTCCCCCTTCTCTTTTGCCGCTTTCATGGCTTTATTCTCCTCTTTTATCACTTGCCATCTATATGTAATACGCAACTCTTGTACAGCTTCGTATACAAGTTTTTGTACATGAAACCTATCAATCACCTGCATGGCACGTGGAAAGCACGTTTTCGCAATCTTTTGCATGCTCCCTGCCATATCCAGTGTAATTTCTTTGACCTGATTACGCAGCTCCTGTGGCATCTTTGTAAGTACCGCAATGATATCATCGGCTTTTAGTGCCCTGAATTACAGCTATAATAGAACCTTTCCTACCTCGCTTATCTCTATTTATTAAGATGGTATAAAGATCTCCCTTGCTCAAAGCCGTTTCGTCAATACATAGGCGATAACCCATATTCTTTGGATAAAGGATATACTCTTGGGCATGTGCTCTCTGATCCCAATTCTGGAAGTCACTCAGGTGTCTTTATATTGGCTTTGAAG
>NZ_GG774862.1:0-1342 GCF_000163675.1 Bacteroides sp. D22
AGAACTTGACAACATCCGTGCATGGGGGACGTATCTGTCCACCATCAAATACAACTGCGATGTCATCATGGGAGCCACTTTCAAAGTGGAAGATAATGAGAAAACAGGGGGATACACGGTTACAGTAGTAGGTTATCCCGGCATCTTCGTCAACTGGCATCCGGCCACAAAAGAGGATTATGAATGGATACGTCTGCAAAAGTTATCACCCACAGATGGAAAAAGCCAGATAGCGCCCGTCGTTAAGAATAAGAATTAATCATGCGAATCAGTAGTTGAAATCACTAGCTGATTCAGTTAGTTAAATTGTTATTATTCAATTAATTATCTCATTTATTTATTTCTTAATCTCCTTGAAAATCAGTATGTTAGAAGAATAAAACCACTCATTATTCTAATTATGATTCCCAAGGAGAAAGAGCTAAAACTTATAAAAATATATATGTATATCTGCGATGTTTATCAGTCTTCACTGAAGTTCTACTGTCAGAGGTTCAGTAATAACGCTACACCGATCTTCACTGATCAGGAGCTGCTTACCGTATATCTGTTCTGCGGAGCGTATCAGCGCTATTTTAGCATCAAAGAGATACATACATTTACCAAAGAATATTTGCTTTCCTGGTTCCCTAACCTTCCCTCTTATCAAACATTCAACTATCGGCTGAACCTGATGAGTGAGGCGATTAATGAACTGGTGAAGCATCTCATTACTTTCTTTAAACCAACAGATTGCGATTCTATGATATCACTTATTGACTCCATGCCCATCATTACTTGTGCAGGAAAGAACAAAACCGGAAAAGTGGCTACTGAAATTGCCACTAAAGGATACTGCTCTACAAAGAACATGTATTATTTCGGGCTCAAACTTCACACCTTAGCTTTCCGCAGGGAAGGAACCATTCCATTCCCCGAAATGATCATCTTATCATCGGCAGAGGAGAATGATCTGACTGTTCTTAAAAGAGAAGCCGCTGATAGTCTTATAAACAGATATATATTTGCGGATAAGATATACTCAGACTTCTCGTTCTGGGGAAACAAACAGCAGGAACAAGGGGTAACCATGATGACTCCCGTTAAAGCAATAAAGGGAGAGGAGCCTATTATTACTCAAAGAGAGAAAGCGGGCAGAGACCTGTTTTCAACTGCAGTATCAAAGGTCAGACAACCGATAGAATCTTTTTTCAACTGGCTGAATGAAAAAACAAATATTCAAAGAGCGATGAAAGTCAGATCTACATCTGGACTTTTAGTACATACGATGGGCAAAATTGCCATCGCATTCATTTATCTAATTTTCTAAAACAAGGAATCAGAGTTCAACTACTGATTCGCA
>NZ_GG774861.1:0-1455 GCF_000163675.1 Bacteroides sp. D22
CAGGGTCGACGCATTATATTTTTTACTATCTTACAACTTGTATTTTATTTTTATATTATTGACTATTAGTGTATTATCTATTGTATATGTCGATTATTTTCCTTATCTTTATAAGATATTATAAAACATAAACTAACATGAAAATTGGCATAATTGACCTTTGTAAACAAATAGAAGATCCTAGGATGAACCGCAAAAAAGTACATAAAATGGAAACTATTATCTATATATCCATTGCTGCTGTAATCTGTGGCGCCCAGTCTTGGAATGAGATTGAGGAATTTGGCAATGCGAAAATTGCTTTTTTCAAAAGTCGCATACCTGACCTGGAGTTCATCCCTAGTCATGATACTTTTAATAGATTCTTCAGTATAATAAAGCCCGAGTATTTTGAGTTGATCTTTCGTAATTGGGTAAAACAAGTTTGTCAGGAGGTGAAAGGCGTTGTAGCTATAGATGGCAAGCTCATGCGTGGTCCAAGCCAATGTGATGGAGAGCATACTACGGGAAAAGAAGGATTCAAATTATGGATGGTTTCCGCCTGGTCTGCCGTTAATGGAATTTCTTTAGGTCAGGTAAAAGTAGATGATAAAAGCAATGAAATCACAGCTATTCCATTGTTGATTAACTCTTTGGAACTAAGTGGTTGTATTGTTACAATTGACGCGATGGGATGCCAGAAAGATATAACCCAGACCATTATTGAGCGTGATGCAAATTATATTATAGCTATAAAGGAGAATAAGAAAAAAAATTATCAACTAGCTAAACAAATTATTGACGATTATCAGGATAGAGATGAAATAATCAATAGAGTCACCAGGCATGTGTCGGAAAATACCGGACATGGAAGAGTTGAGAAAAGAACCTGTACTGTAGTCAGTTATGGTTCTATAATGGAGAAAATGTTTAAGAAGAAACTTGTGGGGTTGAAGTCTATTGTAGGGATAAAGTCGGAGAGAACAATAGTAGCAACAGGAGAATATACTCAAGAGGTCAGATACTATGTAACTTCACTTGATAATACCAAACCGGAGGAGATTGCATCTGCCATCAGACAGCATTGGTCTATTGAGAATAATCTTCATTGGCAATTGGATGTTACCTTTCGAGAAGACTACAGTAAAAAGGTGAAAAATGCAGCCAGAAACTTTTCGGTGGCAACAAAGATGGCACTTACCATACTAAAGAAGGATAAAACAACAAAAGGAAGTATGAATCTGAAAAGACTAAAAGCCGGATGGGATGAAAAATATTTGTCACAACTTTTACAGAACAATAATTTTTAATGCGTCTGCCCTGTTATACATAAATATGCTAATGTCTACTCTTTATACTCCGCATGTCCATTTTATAATCTATTATTTAAGTATTACCTGATTACATCTCTAGCTTGGCTTGACTTCATAATAGTCTGATGCTTCCTTTGCCTTGTAGTAGACTCTTTTTTACTGC
>NZ_GG774860.1:0-1530 GCF_000163675.1 Bacteroides sp. D22
CGAATGGACAGACTTGTAGTCCTTACTTGCCAAACAATAAAAAAAACAAGCTGACAATAGAATTCTCAATTCTTATTGTCAGCCTATTATCAGCTTCTATTGTCAGCATGTATTATACTGTAATTCATATCTTTAACTGCCGTCCTGACAGATTGACAATAAAAACAGTATAAAAACAACTAGTGTAGTTAGTTCTTGGTTAGTAACCGCTCAGGGCGAACGCTCAATAACTTGTACATCCTATTATTCTCTATATTTTTTCAATCCCAATGACTTTATCTCTTATTTTCTCGTCCCATCCACACGCTTTCCTCTTTCCTGCCATTCCCAGTTTGATATCGCTCTGTTTTAATAACATAAGTGCCAACTTTGATATGGCGGAGAAGTTGATTGCAGCATTTCCTGTTTTTCTGTCATCATCTTCTCTGAATCCTATATCAAGTACCCAATGCAGGTTGTTTTCAACCTCCCAGTGTGATCTGACCGATTTAAGTATAAGTACCGGGTCAGGTTCCAATGATGATATATAGTACCTTGTTTCCATAGTAGCTTCTTTATCACCTGTTTTTCTGATAGAATTTATCATAGCCAATGTCTTGATCCCTGTCCACCCTTTGAGAAAATATTGAAGATTTTTAGCGCTTATGCATACACATTCCCTGTATTCACTTCTTCCATGCCCTTCGTTTTCCTCAAAGTACCTTTTTGCGTGACATAAATAGTATCTTGTTTCCTCACTAAGATTAAATTCTATCATATCCCTGAGTGTTTCATGGTTATCTTTGGCACATAAAATATAATCAGCTTTGTTCTCGATTATTAGTTTAGTGATTGATTTCTGGCAGCCCATAGCGTCAATGGTTATGATGCAGTTCTCAAGATCCAGCGCCTTTATTAGCTCGGGGATAGCCTTTATTTCATTCGATTTTTCTTCTACTTTCTTTTGACCAAGGCAAATGCCGTTGGATACAGACCAGGCACTGACTATATAGAGCTTGCTTCTCACTCCATTTTTTGAGCGACTGTTTTTATGGGGATTATCACAAACGGCCTTTCCGTCAATAGCTACCACCCCGGGAATTTTACGGCAGATGTCATCGACCCACAACCTGAAACATTCTTCAAACCAGTCGATATCCAATATGGAGAAGAAACGACTCAAGGTATCATGGGAAGGGATAGAAGTCAAACCCGGAAGACGCGTCTTGAAATAGGATTCATGCGTCTTGCCGAATGTTTCTATTTCGTTCCACGTATCAGCTCCGCAGATAACAGAGACTAGGGCGATGAACACTATTTCGTTAGACTGATATATTTTATTCTTATCATCTCTTACATCAGGAATTATAGCTGAAAAGGCTTGAATGGTCATATTGCGGTAGGGATTAATATAGTAGATATGCAAATGTAATGAATTATATTCACACAGAGAATAGGAACAGAAGATATTGAAAAATACAGGAAAAAAACTATCTATTTAGGGAATAATAAAAGCTAAATTAACATGTACAAGTTATTGAGCGTTCGCCC
>NZ_GG774859.1:0-1597 GCF_000163675.1 Bacteroides sp. D22
CCTTAATTCCGCAACACTATAATTTAACTTTATTTATAAGTTCCTGAGCAACAAAAAGTTGCTCAGGATTTTGCCATGTCAGATTTTTCACTTATCTTAGTGTTGCAATTCAAAACAAGCGTAAATCGTAACAAGACATGGCAAAGGTACAAATAAAATCTGAAAAACTCACACCTTTTGGAGGAATTTTTTCAATCATGGAGCAATTTGACTCCATGCTTTCACCTATTATCGACCAGACACTTGGTCAGAGATGCAGCAGTATCATCGGATATCAGTACAGCGAAATTATTCGTTCTCTGATGAGCGTGTACTTCTGTGGCGGTTCATGCGTGGAGGATGTAACATCGCATCTGATGCGTCATCTCTCGTATCATCCGACCTTGCGCACATGCAGCTCTGATACCATCCTCAGAGCCATCAAGGAACTGACACAGGAAAACATCTCATATACTTCCGATAAGGGCAAGACCTATGATTTCAATACGGCAGACAAGCTCAACGCCTTGCTTATAAAAGCCTTGGTTTCCACTGGTGAACTGAATGAGGTGGAAACCTACGATGTTGATTTCGACCATCAGTTCCTTGAAACAGAGAAGTATGATGCAAAACCGACATACAAGAAGTTCCTCGGCTACAGACCTGGCGTATATGTCATCGGTGACATGATTGTCTATGTCGAGAACAGCGATGGCAACACAAATGTGCGCTTTTATCAGGCTGAGACCCACAAGAGATTCTTTGCCCTACTGGAAGCCAACAGCATCCGTGTGAATCGCTTCAGAGCCGACTGTGGTTCGTGCTCGAAGGAAATTGTCAGTGAGATAGAGAAGCATTGCACGCACTTCTACATCCGCGCCAACAGATGCAGTTCGCTCTACGATGACTTGTTTTCACTGAGGGGATGGAAGACGGAGGAAATCAACGGCATCCAGTTTGAACTCAATTCCATTCTTGTTGAGAAATGGGAAGGCAAGTGCTATCGTCTTGTCATTCAGAGACAAAAGCGCATGGATGGAGAGCTTGACTTGTGGGAAGGTGAATACACCTACAGATGCATTCTTACCAACGATTATGACTCATCAACAAGAGACATCGTCGAATTTTACAACAAGCGTGGGGGCAAAGAGCGTATATTCGATGATATGAACAACGGATTCGGCTGGAACAGGCTCCCCAAGTCGTTCATGTCAGAGAACACCGTATTCCTTCTGCTTACGGCATTGATACACAATTTCTATAAGACCATCATTAGCAAGCTTGACACCAAGGCTTTCGGGCTCAAGGAAACGAGTCGCATAAAGGCTTTTGTCTTCAGCTTCATCTCCGTACCTGCCAAGTGGATCATGACAGCAAGGCAATACGTGCTGAATATCTATACAGAAAACCGGGCTTATGCAAGACCTTTCAAAACAGAATTCGGATAAGAATCCTTTCTTTCCGGTTAGAATCTGCGTATTACCTCAAGTCGCATCGTGGGGTAAGGGGATGGTGGCTACATATTGATGTTGTGCTGTTGCTTTTTACTGAAAGCTGCTACTAACGACTCATAAATCTACCCTTAATCGTGTATTGGATGATAGTTGCGGATTTTAGG
>NZ_GG774858.1:0-1598 GCF_000163675.1 Bacteroides sp. D22
GGAATTCTAAGACCTATGCAAATAATAGGCCTATAAAAAACAGTTAAAGAAATTAAACGGGCTATTTCAGTCCGTTTACTTTTTGTAAGTCATTAACTCCACAAAGGGTGTTCCCCTTTTGACCACAGCAAACATTCTTCCTACTAGTTTAAACTTGACTGCATTTAGCACTACTCCATAAGCTTTCCCTTCCTTCCTTTTCCTTTCATAATACTCTTTCATTTCCTTATCCCATACAATCGCTGAATTAGCAGCTTGTGAAAGATCCGCTTTCAATAGTTTTGCTCCCGTGGGATAAACCCTTGTTTTACCTTTAATACTTGTTCCCGAAGAATGCTCAAAAGGAGCAATACCTAAATAACATGCATATTGACGTGCCGTTTCAAATGCCTGAAAATTATTAGTATGTATGATTGTATTCATCGCATTGATCGTCCCAATGCCTTTAATACTGTTTAAGAGCTCATAATTTCGGAGAATAGATGGGTCTGAATTGATAATTTGCAGCATTTCTTCTTCAACACTTGCAATTTCTTCATCCAGTATCTTTACCATATGGGCAGCGCGCTCAATGGTAGAAGTCATTTCACAATCTTTTCTATCAGTGAGAAAACCTTTGTATTCAGCTTGCTGCTTTACAAAACGTTTTCTCTCTGCAGCAAAGTCACGCAAACGGATAATTGAACTCCCTGACAGCTTAGAGTAAGATAGTTCATCCCGATGAAGATAAGCAAAATAGGCTATTCTTTCGGCATCTACACGGTCATTTTTCCCACGTACCAAACCTAAGGAACGTTTTAAATGAAGAGGATTGAAAGAACAGTAATCGATGGATGCTGCTTCTAGAAAAAGGCATAAGTCAAAACTGTAAATACCCGTATTTTCCATACTAATGACCAGCCTTTTCTTTGCCATGTTTTTCTTTTTCAACCAACAAAGAAGAGACTTGTAGCCCTCTTCTTTGTTTAAGAAGCGTTCATAATTTGTTTCGTCCGCATGTTTCTTTGTAGGAACGTAAATAACAACATCCAAAGTTTTTTTTGAGATGTCAATGCCAATAAACCATTTCTTTTCCATATTTTTGCACTATTAAAGGGTTAACCATAGGTTGAACAAACTATATCCTTTAATAGGCCAACGACCTAAAATTCTAATTGGATCTGTTCAACTGATAAGGAAAGAAGGACTAATTCCGTGGATAGGGCTTCTGCCTAGAGGACACAATGGGTCACCTACTTTCCTTGGTTAACTTGTTTTAACCACAAAGGTAATATTTCAACCTTTATTTTTCACAGTGCAAATCTAAAGGAGGACACAGAGGTGAATCTGTTTTATGACTTACGGTTGTGACCCTAATTTTGATGCGTAATCCTCCTACCATAAAGTTGAAAAAACATGAAAACATCTGCCACCTGCAACGAAAAGCGTGTAATGTACTAGTTGATAAATAGTTGGAGCGTTGCAGATACCTGCGGCAGATAGGTTGCAGATAAAGTATCTGCAACACAGTATAAACCTGACATAAGCTAATTCTCCATGAGTACAAAAGTTTATTGTATACATTGACTTCCCGTTTTCCAGGCGGGGAACTGTCGTTT
>NZ_GG774857.1:0-1690 GCF_000163675.1 Bacteroides sp. D22
ATATTCTACAAAAAAGATAGAAGACTGGGAGAGTTGAACGAAAAAATCAAGAGAAAAGCTCACGTAAAGCAAAGCTTTTCTCTTGATTTTTTAGAAAGAGGAACATTTACTGAATATCCCTAATTAGTCGCCCCTTAGAATGTGCTTTTACGCCTAATAATCAACATATTAATATATAAATTGCTTTGATATATCTGCAAGTTTTTGTATCTTTATGGTTGAAAACTTGCAGATTATTATGATAAACAAGACCACCCCTCAGCCCTCCTTGTTCAGCTCTTTGACAGACCAGCTGAATCCCAGGCATCCCTTATACCTGCTTGCCAATAAGATAGACTGGCGCCGTTTTGAAGAAGCTTTCTCCCCGCTATACTGTGCCGTCAACGGTCGTCCGGCCAAACCCATCCGCCTGATGTGCGGACTTCTGATTCTTAAGCACGTGCGTAACCTGTCCGATGAATCGGTTGTTGAACAATGGAGCGAGAATGCTTATTACCAGTACTTTTGCGGTATGTTGGAATTCACGCCTTCCTATCCCTGCAATGCAAGCGAACTGGTACACTTCCGTAAGCGTGTCGGAGAAAATGGCATGGAACTGATTCTGTCAGAAAGTATCCGCGTCAATCAGGAGGACGACGGCCCGGACCATCACTGCACGGCCTTCATCGATTCCACGGTACAGGAAAAGAACGTGACTTATCCCACGGATGCGAAGTTGCATAAAAAGATAGTCCGCAAAGTGTTGTCTGTCGTAAAATCCTTAGGGCTTCCTTTGCGCCAGAGCTATACCTTTGTCCTCAAGAAGATCTACCGTGACCAGCGTTTCCGTAACCACCCCAAGAACCGTGGCAAGGCCCTGAAAGCGGACAAGCGGCTGCGCACCATTGCGGGAAGGCTTGTCAGGGAACTGAGGCGCAACCTGAAAGAAAACCACGGCTACGACTCCCTGCTCGACCTCTTTGAGCGGGTGCTTTCACAGAAGCGCAATTCTCCCGGGAAAATCTATTCCCTGCATGAACCGGAGGTGCAGTGTATCAGCAAGGGGAAAGAACATAAGAAATACGAGTTCGGCAACAAGGTTTCAATCGTCCGCTCAATTACCGGTGTCATACTGGGTGCCAAGTCTTTCCGGAATGAATATGACGGGCATACCATTGAAGAATCCCTCAGGCAGGTGGAACGCATTACCGGAAAGAAGATCAGGAAGTTGGCCGGGGACAGGGGGTACAGAGGAAAGAAAGAGGTGGGCGGCACCGGGATACTGATACCCGATGTTCCAAACAGGAAAGACAGTTATTACACACGCAAGAAGAAACATAAGCTATTCTGCAAGCGTGCAGGAATAGAGCCGACTATCGGGCATTTGAAATCAGACTTTCGTTTAGGACGCAACTTTTATAAAGGTGTGTTCGGGGATGTTGTCAATCTGCTCTTAGCCGCAGCAGCGTACAACTTCAAAAGAGCCATGAGGGTTCTTTGGCTACTTGTTGAAAAAATCTGCGGGACACTGTTTTCTTGCAATATCCCGCAGATGAGTACTTTTTAAGGGACGACTATGTATATTCAGCAAGCCGACTCAATTGTAATTCTTGGAGGATTTGGTTCAGGACAGCCATATCCCTAAAATTTGATTCATTCCGGTACCATTTTGAATAAAATAATGGAGTATTCTGGAAACGTTGTGGTAAAT
>NZ_GG774856.1:0-1705 GCF_000163675.1 Bacteroides sp. D22
TTAGTTAAAATTTCCGCTATATATTTCACCGGCCTTAATCCATTCATCTTACATGTTTCAATAATTGAGTATAACATAGAAGCATTCTTTGCCCCTAGTTCCGATCCGCAAAACAGATAATTCTTTCTTCCCATACAAATGGGCTTCATCATCCTCTCGGCCGTATTATTATCAATTTCCGCCTTTCCATTTTGTACATAACGCGATACTGCTTCCCATTCATTGACAGCATATCTGACCGCTTTTAGAAAAAGGTTGGCTGTATCCCCGCGTGTTTGATCAAAAACGGGTTTTATCATCTGCCATATTTCTGCCAATATAGGAATTGCCCTCTTCTGACGTTCCATCCTGCGTTCATCTTCGGAGAGAAGATTAATTCTGCAATCCGCCTCCACCCAGTATAGGTTTGATATCAGGTTGATTATATCTGCAGACCGATGGTCGGTCTGTAATGCATCGACAAACTTTCGCCTGACGTGTGCCATACATCCGTACCGTGTTATTGAGGAATCTTCCCGTTCAAACATTTTATAGACATTGTAGCCGTCGGTGGTGACACTTCCCCGGAAGCCTGCGAAGAACTTTTGGGCGACCTTCATGCTACGGCTGCCGTTGTCATACAGATAATAAGCTATTTTCCGGTCGGGATTCTTTATTCCCCAAATGTATTGTTTACGGTATTCATACTTACCCTTCTGCTGGTTGTACACTCTGACCTGTTCGGTAGTCTCATCACTGAACAGCATGCTTCCGGGTGTGAGAAGCAACTGCCGGAAAGGTTCCTCAAGCTTGCACAACTCCTTCATGTGCCTCTTTATCCAAGCCAAAACGGTAGAGGTGTTGAAACGTGCACCGGCATCCTTGAGACGGTCTACGACCCGTTCAAGAGACAAACCGTACTGGTATTTGTCAACCAAAATGCGGGCCATCAGTTCAAAATCCACAGGATATCCTTCAAGGACGTTCTCAAACGGTCTGCGGGTATCATTATTGTCCTTAGGCTGATAATAGTTCGAGATGTTTCCCTGTGCATCCACTAGCCGTACAAGTTTGAATACATGTTTGACCACTTGATGTTGAATCGAGTATTGAATCCATTCACGTATGCCTATCTTGCGTGCACCCGAAGGGATATCCGATTCATCACAGTAATGTACCACCACATTCTCCGCACCGGTGGACTGCTTGCCATAATCCTTACGGCAGGAAGGGGATTCAGGCCGGGGAGCGGCCTCAGAAGAGGCTGATTCCGCAGCTTTCTGCTCCAAGTCTTCAACCGGAGCCGAAGGAGCGGATCCGTCAAAATCATCCTTATCCTCTTTGAGGTCTTTTTGCTTCGTTGCGGACAAGGAAGATTTCTTCTCGGATTTACGCCCGTATAACTGCCGTTTCTGTCTGGCAATCTCATAAAGTTCATCAGCGCGCGTATTCTCGAGCGCTTCAAGGGCACTGGAAAGCTCCTGTATTTTCTCTTCTGCGGCTGACTTGGCCTCAAGGGTCCGAGAAAGACGGTTGGAAAGCGCCTTGTTGTCATGTCTCATGCTTTTCAGTTCCTCAAGTGCCCTGTCAAGTTTAGACAGGATCTGCATATTACCCGACTGCTGTTCACGCTGCAAGTCGTCAAGCAGGTTTCGAAGCCGCAGGATCTCATCATCCTTTGACAGTAGCTGGGCGATTAATATGTTGATCGTTTCCTTGTCTTCCA
>NZ_GG774855.1:0-1781 GCF_000163675.1 Bacteroides sp. D22
TACTTGTACTACTTGTATTGTTTATCAATATTTCAAAGAACTTGCTGCTTTCGTTTTAAAAGCGGGCGCAAAGGTAAAGGCTTTATTTTTAACTACCAAACTTTTTCGGAAGTTTTTTTTTATTTTTTTCTTTTTACTCATTTCTCAGGCTCTCTATGCGAAAGGGAAAGAATGCACAAAAGAAAAAGAAAGGCCGTTTTCTTTGCGAATCGGACTGCAAAGATAAGAACTTTATTTATTATCCTCCAAAACTTTTTGGAAGTTTTTTTGTTCTTTTCTTTAAGCGCAATTTCGCTTTTTCACTATGTCAATTCTGCAAGGCTTTCTTCTCTTGGAAAGCGGGTGCAAAAGTACGCCCTTTTGGTATACAATCCAAATATATTAAACTCTTTTTTCTAAGTTTTTTTGAAAGAATATGCTAAAGTGCTGAAGGATAATGATGTTGTAGAACATATTTTTTTTATCATGAGTGGATTGGCGGCGGAAACGGTACACATGGAACACATTATTATATCACACGCGGGCGCGTAGGCGCACGAAAAAGAGAAAAAGATGCAGAAGAAAGAAATAACAAAATTACAGTCGAATTACAGCTGAGAAAAAGACAACAGGAAGAAAGAGACAAGAAGATGATATAGAAAGAAAGCAAGAAAAAGAACGAAATGTAAAAAGAATACTAGGGATATACCACAAAGGGACATTACAAAAGGAGATTATTAAAGGGGATTATTAAAGGGGATGGATTAATTGGAATGGTTAATTGGGCATGACCAGCAGAATACAGGATATTCAGCGACGCAGCGCCACTAGAAATGATGGTTCTTAATCAAATTCCGTGCTAGTAAAGCTCATTGAAAGGCCGATGGATAAAGGGATATCGGCATATTAGAAATAGCAAATAAATTATCCAAACTATATGCATCTTAAAGTACTCCGGAATAGCCATGAATAAGGTAATTGAACATAAATAAGTAGCACGGAATTTGAAGAAGAACCGAAATGATTTCATTTTCATTTCTCATATTCTCATAGGTTGCACAATAATCAACTGTAAATCATCAATATAACACTATGAGAAATAAAATAAAAAAGGCATTTCTCATAGTATTACCAGCGTTTTATACTGAAAACAGTGCATTTCTCATACCTTTTCAAGGTATTTCTCATAGTATTTTGACTATTTATACTATAAATTCTCAAGCTAGATCCTAAACTAAAGACCAGGTTGAATACCAGACTAGACACAGCTTTACAATATATTATCAGTGCTTATTGAAAGTATATAGAGCAGACATTCGCATATTTTCCTACCTGCATCTGTATCGTTGCACTCGAGTGAACAGGCCTGTGCACTAGAGTAGAAAGAACCGTCTACTCGAGTGAAACGATCTGTTCACTCGAGTGCAACGATACAGATAGTAGTAGGAAAAGGCAGACGCATTATATTTTTTACTATATTCTCCTTTTCTATTTCTTTGCTATACTATTGATTATTAATGCACTACCATTTGTTTATATCGATTATTTTTCTTATCTTTATAAGATATATTAAAACATAAACTAACATGAAAATTGGCATAATTGACCTTTGTAAACAAATAGAAGATCCTAGGATGAACCGCAAAAAAGTACATAAAATGGAAACTATTATCTATATATCCATTGCTGCTGTAATCTGTGGCGCCCAGTCTTGGAATGAGATTGAGGAATTTGGCAATGCGAAAATTGCTTTTTTCAAAAGTCGCATACCTGACCTGGAGTTCATCCCTAGTCATGATACT
>NZ_GG774854.1:0-1849 GCF_000163675.1 Bacteroides sp. D22
CTCCTCCTTCCGGGAAAGGAAGGGAATTGGAGATGCAACCGACTTTTTAGTCACTCCCCTTCATCATTATGGAAAACTATTACCCCCCCTCTGCCCTACTCCTCCCACTAGCTGCACTAAGTCTCGCTTCCTGCGGCAATCAAAAGAAAGAAGAGACCAGACAACCGAACATCATTTTCATGATGACGGATGACCATACCACTCAAGCAATGTCCTGCTACGGAGGAAATTTGATTCAGACTCCTAACATGGATCGGATTGCCAACGAAGGTATCCGTTTTGACAACTGTTATGCTGTCAACGCTCTTTCAGGACCTTCACGTGCCTGCATCCTCACCGGTAAGTTCAGCCACGAGAATGGTTTTACCGATAACGCAAGTACGTTCAACGGAGATCAGCAGACATTCCCCAAACTGCTTCAACAAGCCGGATATCAGACTGCAATAGTTGGTAAATGGCATCTTATCAGTGAACCGCAAGGATTCGATCATTGGAGCATCCTTAGCGGCCAACACGAACAAGGTGACTATTACGATCCTGATTTCTGGGAAAACGGGAAGCATATTGTAGAAAAAGGATACGCTACGGATATTATCACTGATAAAGCCATTGAATTCCTCGAAGGTCGCGACAAGAACAAGCCTTTCTGCATGATGTATCATCAGAAAGCTCCGCACCGCAACTGGATGCCTGCTCCCCGTCATCTGGGTATATTCAACAATACCACTTTCCCGGAACCAGCTAATCTGTTCGACGACTATGAAGGCCGCGGAAGAGCAGCCCGTGAGCAGGATATGTCTATCGAACATACACTGACAAACGACTGGGACCTCAAATTGCTGACTCGTGAAGAAATGCTGAAAGATACCACCAACCGTCTTTACAGCGTATACAAACGTATGCCTATTGAAGTTCAGGATAAATGGGATTCTGTATATGCCGGACGCATTGCCGAATACCGCAAAGGTGACCTGAAAGGCAAATCATTAATCAGCTGGAAATATCAGCAATATATGCGTGATTATCTGGCAACAGTTCTGGCAGTAGACGAAAATATCGGCCGCCTGCTGAATTATCTCGAAAAAATTGGTGAGCTGGACAACACAATCATTGTCTACACCTCCGACCAAGGTTTCTTCCTTGGCGAACATGGCTGGTTTGACAAACGCTTTATGTATGAAGAATGTCAACGCATGCCGCTTATTATCCGTTATCCGAAAGCAATTAAAGCAGGAAGTACCAGTAATGCCATCAGCATGAATGTGGACTTTGCTCCTACATTCCTCGACTTTGCCGGAATAGAGATCCCATCAGATATCCAAGGGGCCTCCCTGAAACCCGTATTGGTGAATGAAGGCAAAACTCCTGCCGATTGGCGCAAAGCTGCTTATTATCATTACTACGAATACCCTGCTGAACATTCTGTGAAACGTCATTATGGTATTCGCACACAAGACTTCAAATTGATTCATTTCTACAACGACATCGACGAATGGGAAATGTATGACATGAAAGCTGACCCAAGAGAAATGAACAATGTCTTCGGCAAACCGGAATATGCTGAAAAACAAAAAGAGCTGATGCAACTGCTTCAGGAAACTCAAAAACAGTATAAAGATACAGACCCGGATGAAAAGGAAAAGGTTCTTTTCAAAGGTGACAGAAGACTGATGAAAAATCGCTAAATGATTATTTTGCGGAGTGCCCTGAAAGGGCTTAATTATATAGCGTAGGGCAACGCCCTACGTAAAAACGACAATCTGAATTTGCGCCCTGAAAGGGCATAATTGTATACAGTTCCGCCCTTTCAGGGCTTGTGGCTGGTGTGCTTTTTTCGTAGGGCGTTGCC
>NZ_GG774853.1:0-1943 GCF_000163675.1 Bacteroides sp. D22
GGTTCTTCGTCAAATTTGGTGGTAATCTCTTTTTTATTTCAACTGTCTTCTTCTTTCTTAATCCTATTAAAAGTTGTAGATATGTTTGCTTTTTAGTAACTTTAAAGACACCACATCATTAAGAGTTACAATGCAACAAGTCATATCTACAACGTACAAATATACATCAAAAAAAGAAAATACTCCTACAAATAGGGGATTATTCCATGATTTCAGATTCAGTCTTGGCTACGATAATCTGCAACAAGATGGTATCTCTGAAGCTGTTGGCTCATTGACGGTCTTTTTACATACGGCTGGCAAGGGGGCTTCCTGTCCTTATTGCGGACATTTCAGTCACCGATTGCACAGTTACTACTCCCGTCATATTCAGGATCTTGAAGTTTACGGTCATACTTTGGAGTTAGTCATAAAGGTTGGTAAATATTATTGTGACAATGTTTCTTGTCCGCAAAAAATATTCTGCGAACCGTTGTCTTTTCTGGCTCGTCGGTATGGTAGACGGAGCTATCTTGTTGAGGAACGCATCAGATCGATAAGCTTGGAACTTACTTCCCGAAAGGCCTCTTCTCTTTTGCAGCTGTTCCATATAACGGCCAGTAGCTCTTCCTGCTTACGCATCCTACAACAGTGCGGGCAACATAATCCTATGCATAATAAAAGTATTTATGTAGGTATTGATGATTTTGCCTATAAAAAAGGTAAGGATTATATGAGTGTGGTCGTAGACCAGATGACACACATGCCTATTGCTTTGTTAGAGGATAGAAGCGGAGAAGCGCTTGATAACTGGCTCGCCCGGAATCCTCAAATACAATATATAACGAGAGACCGTGGAAGATGTTTCACAGAGGCTATAAACAGAATAATCCCTGGTGTTACACAAATCTGCGACCGGTTCCATCTAACCAAGAATATGACGGACACAATGATACCGGAAATAGAGAAAATGATTCGTCAGACTAAGCAAAAGCTCAAATACGAATATCCTGACAGAGACACGGCTTCTTCGTTAATTCTTCAGGACATATTTAACATGGGAGATGTCCGACACAGAGAAAAATTGAAGATATACAGGGAAAGCCTGAACTTAAAAATGCAGGGGATGACCATTGAGCAGACAGCCGCACATTTAGGCAAGAAAAGTCGCTACATTTATAAGCTCATTCACAACAGGAGAATAGGGGCATACTTGAATGAGCAACAGAAGACAGCTCTTAAATATGTATCCGAACTGGCTACAATCATTAGTGCGGGCTGTATTACCCGAAATATATTGGCACAAAAAATGGGAAGTAAAATCAGTGGCGCACTTATTGGAAGGATAACATCCAGCTTGCGAAAAATGTATCAACAAAAGAGGAAAGAAGTCAAGGAGCATAATGAGAGCATTGAAAACGGAAGTAAAACACAGAGAGTTTCACAGAATCAGATACGCAAATACATTCTAAAGGGAGAATCGGATAATCCTAAACTAGCGGAACTGTATAAGTCCTCACCGCAGATTAAAGAACTTTTAAGCGTGTGTCAGAATTTCAGAGATATGATTAATGGGAACACTTATGATAAGGATATTAGAAAGTGGATTGAAAAAGCGAAGGCAACACGGAATATGGCACTGACGAACTTTGCATATGGTATTGAAAAAGACTGGGAGGCAGTACAGGCAGCTATTGATCTCCCCTTCAGTAATGGATTACTGGAGGGGACAGTGAATAAAATTAAAGCGCTAAAAAGGCAGATGTACAATAGGGCAGGAAGTAAACTACTGAGAGCCAAGATTCTTTATTCACAATAGAAGAAGTACCACCAAATTTGACGAAGAACCCGATTTTTCATTTTCATTTCTCATATTCTCATAAATAATACGGTAATTATATGTAAATCAATAATATAATAGTATGAGAAATAAAATATAAAATGGTATTTCTCATACTATTTCT
>NZ_GG774852.1:0-1943 GCF_000163675.1 Bacteroides sp. D22
GCTAAATATAAATTGCTACTTTTGTCGTAGTTTACTTTCGAGCGATGAAGGTAACTTTTTAATATTTTTATTGAGAACGGTTATTTGTTACATTCATATATAAAATCCGCTAAATTTTAACTTTCGTGAATGGAATGAGTGACAAGTCTCGCGCACTTTTGTCTGTATAACCTTGTTATATACTCAGTTGGGCGTGGGGCTATCATTCATGTTCACGAAAGGGGTCTTAGCGGATACCTATATATGGCATGAATAGATAGTTTCCACGTATTCTATGCTAATATCCTAATCTCTTATTCCGTTTAACAATAAATTAACTTCTCGTTCTTTTTCCTTTCTATAACTTCTCGTTCTTCATAATATTTGTATGTATTTTGATCATATGGTACTTTCTTCCTGACTAATGCCACTATGATTCTTATGAGTTTGTTCTTGACATTATTTAAAGCCACTTGAGGCTTCTTTCCCTTACTAATCAGTCTTTGATAGTAATCTCTAATTTCGGGATTATATATTTTGGCTATATGAGCTGCTTGTCCTAATAATGATTTAATAAGTTTATTGGCGAAATGGCTTGTATGAGCAGGTGTATTTACACTCGTTCCGGATTGTTTACCAAAGGGGGCAACTCCATAATAGCATGCAATCTTTCTTGGGTCATATCCGAATTTTTTGAAGTTGTTTGTGTAGACCAACATACAGGTTGCGTTTTGCCTGGCTACGCCTTTTATTGAGGTTATAATAGCATAATTTTCTTTCAGTTCCTCATCCGCCTCTATTATGCTATCAATGGCCTTATCGCATTCGGCAATTGTTTTGTTTATCTCCGCAATAAGGTGTTTGCTCTTGCGGTTGATGAAGGATATTGCTTTTGACTTGTTTGATTGTGATTTGTCCTCTTTTCGTAATTCCATTGCCACTCTTTGCCCAACTAGCTTATGCCTATAGAGGAAAATCTCCCTTAGTTGCGCAAGGGATTCATTCAATGGTTCAAAGGGTACAACCTTGTCCTGTTGCCTCCATGCGTATTCAGCAATGATTGCTGAGTCCGCCTTATCGTTTTTCACACGCTGGATACCACTGCTATGTTTTATGGCGTAAGCGTTCTCAATCCATATGTCATAGCCTTTTCCGTAAAGCCATTTGCTCAGTCCTATACTACATGAACCTGTGTCTTCTCCACAGAATAGCCATTCCTCAGCAATTGTATTCCAAGCGTTTGTTTTAACCCAATTACATAACTTGCGGTAGCCCGTAGTGTTATTTGGGAAACACCCATACTCACGGGAGCCTATTTCGTTCATTCCACATGCGAGAATTATCGTCGCGTCAAGTTTCTCCTTTGAAAAATCAATTCCAATAAATAATTTTTTCATATTTTTGCTGTACTTTTCTAAGACTGGTAAAAGCTGTTTGAACTCTAAACTCTAAATAGGCTCGCAACCTTGATATTCTATCGGAGCTTTGCAGCTTGGCGGAGAGAGGCCGTTACGTGGGCTAGCCTCAAGTGCTTTCTCTTTTATGGTGTCCTCTTCCCGCCTATCAGTCTTTATCTTAATACAACAAAGATAATAAGACTGATATTTTCCTGATAAGATGCGGAGGTAATTATTCGTCTCGCTTGACTTTTTTAAAATAAATTTCCGACCTCTTATCTATTAACTGCAAACTTAGAGCTCTTTCTTTTTTATAAACCCTCGCACCATCGGGAACTGATGCGGTAAATAACGCAACCTATGTACGGAGACTTTAATCGCATTGTTGTTCAGTTGGTTCAGCATCCTGTCATGCACAAACCTCTCTCGGATTTAACCTATACGGAATGTGAACTGGCCTATGCTTTGATAAGAGAATTGATTGATTTGTCGACTGAAGGTGATTATACTTTATTGGACTATATCCAAATGGCTCGTCTGGAGTATTATCTGGGTGAGTTGTCTTGT
>NZ_GG774851.1:0-2105 GCF_000163675.1 Bacteroides sp. D22
TAGTGGCATTAGTCAGGAAGAAAGTACCATATGATCAAAATACATACAAATATTATGAAGAACGAGAAGTTATAGAAAGGAAAAAGAACGAGAAGTTAATTTATTGTTAAACGGAATAAGAGATTAGGATATTAGCATAGAATACGTGGGAATCTCTCACCTTCGTCCGTTCCATGTTCAAGGCCTTCGCAATGCCAATTATCGGGAACGAACAACGCAGAAAGCCCACGCCGATATGTACAACACCCGTAGCCCCCCTTTGTTTATCAAAGTGAGGCACGGATGTATATAGGGATATTCCTAAAATAATAAAATTTAAGGCAACTAATTCATTGCGAGTTAGTTGCCTTTTTTGTATCTTTAAGCATTCCCCCCAAAAAACGGTTTGACGGCCAAAACGGGGGTAATTAAAAATAAAAACACATGGTAAAGATACAAAAAATCTCAGAAATCGAACCTTGTTTAGGTTTTACCGAGTTCGATATGCTTAAAAAATATCGTCAAAGTTTTGCAACGAGTGAATTAGGTCGCCTCCATTCTCTGTTCCCTTTCTCGGAACTGGCCCGACAAATGCATTTGAAGTCCTCTCCTTTTGGGCGTAAAAGTTATTTTTCTCCCGAAGGTAAAATAGCCTTGATGGTCTTGAAGTCCTATACCAACTTTTCCGATGCACAACTGATTGAGCATTTAAACGGTAATATTCATTACCAGTTATTTTGTGGTGTTCAGATTGATCCGCTTCATCCACTAACCAATCCTAAAATCGTTAGTGCAATTCGTCAGGAACTAGCGGATCGCCTTGACGTTGAGTCCCTCCAGCTCATTCTTGCCGAGCATTGGACACCTTATCTTGAGAACCTTCATGTCTGTATGACCGATGCCACCTGTTATGAAAGTCATCTGCGTTTCCCTACTGATACCAAACTCTTATGGGAAGGTATTGTATGGCTTCATCGTCATCTGTGCAAACATTGCCAGACCTTGCACATACAACGTCCCCGTAACAAGTATCTTGATGTACGCCGTGCCTATCTTGCTTATAGCAAACTGCGTAAACGCAAGAAATCACAGACTCGTATGATTACACGAAGGTTACTTCAGTTATTGGAAAAGTTACTTGACCAGCTGGAGCTGCTTCATTCATCCTACAGGAACAGGCTTACACTATCCTCTGATTACCAAAGACGTTTCTCGGTCATACAGACAGTCCTTGAGCAAGGGAAGAATTTATTTGCAGGCAAAAAAGTGTCCAACCGTATCGTGAGTATCGACCGGCATTACCTTCGCCCCATTATCAGAGGCAAGGAAACCAAATCCGTTGAATTCGGAGCCAAAGTCAACAATATACAGATAGACGGAATCTCCTTTATAGAACATATCTCCTTTAAGGCTTTTAACGAAGGAGTACGTTTGAAAGACTGTATTCATCTGCAACAACAACTGACCGGGGTTAGGGTTAAGGCGCTTGCGGCGGATTCAATCTATGCCAATAATGCCAACCGGAAATTTTGTACAAAATATCATATAAGTACTTCCTTTAAGCGTAAGGGCAGAGCTGCCAAAGATGAGCCGCTTCGGAAAATCTTACGGTCGGAACTCAGCCGTGAAAGAGCTACCCGCCTGGAAGGAAGTTTTGGAACGCAGAAACAACATTACTCACTGGCCAGGATAAAAGCTAGAAACAGGAAAACGGAAGTACTTTGGATTTTCTTTGGGATACATACAGCCAATGCGGTATGTATGATAGAAAAGGTCGAAAAGAAAAAAAGAAAGGCAGCATAATCTAACTAAAATAACAGGAAAAACAGGAGAGGTTTTAACTTCCCCTAAAAAAGACATGTACATAATGCATGGGTGGGAAGGAAAAAATAAGAATATGTAAACAATATTCTACAAAAAAGATAGAAGACTGGGAGAGTTGAACGAAAAAATCAAGAGAAAAGCTCACGTAAAGCAAAGCTTTTCTCTTGATTTTTTAGAAAGAGGAACATTTACTGAATATCCCGAATGATGAATGAAAAATTGGTTGCTTACTATCACCAATTCAAATTCTTAGTATGTTGAGACAAATAAGAAAGCCGGCTAAACTTGAAATTAGCCGGCTT
>NZ_GG774850.1:0-2297 GCF_000163675.1 Bacteroides sp. D22
AAAACACACCAGCCACAAGCCCTGAAAGGGCGGAACTGTATACAATTATGCCCTTTCAGGGCGCAAATTCAGATTGTCGTTTTTACGTAGGGCGTTGCCCTACGCTATATAATTAAGCCCTTTCAGGGCACTCCGCAAAATTATCATTTATTGACCTACCTATTTTTATCCTACAATGTTTTATTTCTCAATTTTTAATTCTCAATTCTTAATTTATCATTACCTTTGCCACACTAACTAACATTACGTAATAAAATAAGAAACTTATGGCAACACCTCCGTTTAAGTATCAGCCCATGTTTGAAAAGGGAAAAGATACAACTGAGTATTATCTGCTTACAAAAGACTATGTATCAGTAAGCGAGTTTGAAGGAAATCCCATCCTGAAAATTGAAAAAGAAGGTTTGACTGCGATGGCTAATGCTGCTTTTCGTGATGTATCATTCATGCTTCGTCGTTCGCACAATGAACAAGTTGCTAAGATTCTGAGTGATCCGGAAGCAAGCGAAAACGATAAGTATGTGGCGTTGACTTTCCTGCGCAATGCAGAGGTTGCTTCAAAAGGCGTACTTCCATTCTGCCAGGACACCGGTACTGCTATTATCCATGGTGAAAAGGGACAGCAGGTATGGACTGGATATTCTGACGAAGAAGCGCTTTCACTGGGCGTATATAAAACATACACTGAAGAAAACCTGCGTTATTCACAGAATGCGCCTCTGAATATGTATGATGAGGTAAATACCAAATGTAACCTCCCTGCACAGATTGACATCGAAGCTACCGAAGGTATGGAATATGAATTCCTTTGTGTAACAAAAGGTGGTGGCTCTGCCAACAAGACATATTTGTATCAGGAAACAAAAGCGATCCTGAATCCCGGTACATTGGTTCCGTTCCTGGTTGAAAAGATGAAAACATTGGGGACAGCCGCTTGTCCTCCTTATCACATCGCTTTCGTAATCGGTGGTACTTCTGCTGAAAAGAACCTGTTGACAGTGAAATTGGCTTCTACTCATTTCTATGATAACCTGCCGACTACCGGAAACGAATATGGTCGTGCATTCCGCGATGTCGAACTGGAAAAAGAAGTATTGGCAGAAGCTCACAAGATTGGGTTGGGGGCACAATTCGGAGGTAAATATCTTGCTCACGATGTACGCATCATCCGTCTGCCTCGTCATGGTGCATCTTGTCCGGTAGGTTTGGGTGTATCTTGCTCTGCCGACCGTAACATCAAATGTAAAATCAATAAGGAAGGTATCTGGATTGAGAAACTGGATTCAAATCCGGGTGAACTGATTCCGGCTGAACTGCGTCAGGCAGGTGAAGGTGATGTTGTGAAGATCGATCTGAACCGTCCGATGCCTGAAATCCTGAAAGAACTGACTAAATATCCGGTTGCTACCCGTCTGTCATTGAACGGAACGATTATCGTAGGTCGTGACATCGCTCATGCTAAACTGAAAGAACGTTTGGACCGCGGTGAAGACTTGCCACAATATATTAAGGATCATCCTATTTATTATGCTGGTCCGGCAAAAACTCCGGAAGGCATGGCGTGTGGCTCTATGGGCCCTACTACGGCAGGACGTATGGACTCTTATGTAGAACTGTTCCAAAGTCATGGCGGTAGCATGGTGATGTTGGCAAAAGGTAACCGTAGCCAGCAGGTGACAGATGCTTGTCAGAAATATGGTGGTTTCTATCTTGGTTCTATCGGAGGTCCGGCAGCTATCCTTGCACAGAACAACATCAAGAGCATTGAATGTGTGGAATATCCGGAATTGGGAATGGAAGCTATCTGGAAGATCGAAGTAGAAAACTTCCCTGCATTTATCTTGGTAGATGATAAGGGTAACGACTTCTTCAAACAGTTGAAACCGTGGAATTGCAAAAAATAATCGGTTGATACCTGTTGGGATAAAACTATAAGAAGAGGCTGTAAATGCCTTGAATTAATAGGGATATTCCTAAAATAATAAAATTTAAGGCAACTAATTCATTGCGAGTTAGTTGCCTTTTTTGTATCTTTAAGCATTCCCCCCAAAAAACGGTTTGACGGCCAAAACGGGGGTAATTAAAAATAAAAACACATGGTAAAGATACAAAAAATCTCAGAAATCGAACCTTGTTTAGGTTTTACCGAGTTCGATATGCTTAAAAAATATCGTCAAAGTTTTGCAACGAGTGAATTAGGTCGCCTCCATTCTCTGTTCCCTTTCTCGGAACTGGCCCGACAAATGCATTTGAAGTCCTCTCCTTTTGGGCGTAAAAGTTATTTTTCTCCCGAAGGT
>NZ_GG774849.1:0-2368 GCF_000163675.1 Bacteroides sp. D22
TCGCAGTCATAGCGGTAATGGTACTCTCCGTCCCACAGCAGACGTCCGCCACGGTCATACTCGCGTCCCTTGCATCCGTCCTCCCGGTACAGGTTGCCCACCTTGTCGGGGGCACGGAAGACGCTCTCGTGCATGGAGTAGTCGCCCCTGACGAGGTTGCACATCGAGTCGTAGTCGAAGATGACCGGCTCCGGTGACAGGTTGCCGCGCATCGACATCAGCCTCGCGCCCACGTCCCAGCGGTAGCTTCTCCAACCCGTGTGGCGGTTGCCCGAACGCACGTGGCGCGAGCGGACAAGCCCCATGTCGTTGTAGTCCGTGGTGATCCTTATCCCTCCTGTTGCGAAACGCTCCACCTCACGCCCGGCGTCGTCCCTGCCTATGGTGCTTTCCCATGGCCGGACGTCCCCTCCGGCATCGCCGTATGCGGACGCTTCATCCGCTTCCGGTTTCCCGACGGTGGCCTTTATCCTTTCGACAAGTCCGAGCCTGTCGTATGACAGCTCCGTGTCGGCTCCCAGTGAGCTTCCCACACGGGTGCGCTCGCCGTATGCGTTGTATTCCGACTCCACCGACATGACCTCCATGAACCTGTCACCTCCGGGAAGCCCCATCGTCTCCCTTGTCACACGCCCCATCGGGTCGCGTTCGAACACCATGCGCGCCTCACCGTTGTCGGCGGTGGCCATCAGCCCGTTCCTGTCGTAGCCGTATTCCTCTTTCGTGCCGTCGTGGTACTCGGCTGCGAGCACGCGTCCCATGGTGTCGTATGTGTAGGCGGTGCTGCGCCCCCCGGGACGATCTATGCGTGTCACACGTCCGCAACCGTCCCTGTGGTATATGCGCTCTATGCCGCCGTAGTCCTTTTCCGACGATATGTTGCCCGCAAGGTCGCGCCTGAAGACATACCCGGCACCGGCCTCGTTGACCACCTCGCGCAGGCGGTCCATCCCGTCGTAGCGGAAGCTCACCCTGTTCCCGCCTTCCTCGCGCCATGTCATGCTCCCCACGGAGTTGTAGCCCATGCGGACATGGCGTCGCGCGTCACGCGCCTCCGTGATGCTGTCGTAGCTGTCGTAGCCGAGGTGTATGACGTTACCGTCACGGGCGTCTATGCGCCGCAGGCGGTCCAGGGCGTCATACACGTAGAACTCCGTGCGGTTGCCGGGAGAGCTTCGCTCGATGAGCCTGCCCCTGGCATCATGCTTCCAGCCGCCGAGCAGCCTTCCGTCCTCGTGCCATGACACGAGGTTCAGCGAGCTGTCGTAGGACAGTTCAGAGCGGCGGTCTCCCTTGCCGACGCCCACGGGCTGGCCGTGGCTGTCGTAGGTGAACTCCGTGACGCCGCCGTCACGGTCTATGAAGCGGCTGACAAGGTGCGGACGCTCCGTGTCGTACAGGCGGACAGTCTTGTTGCCCTCACGGTCCACATGGATGCTCAGCCGTCCCTTGTCGTCGTATATGTACATCTCGCCGCCGCCGTCGGGGTACGTGACACCGGTGAGGTTGCCGTCATTGTCGTAACTGTAGCCCGTGACGCCGCCCTCTGGGTCGATGGTGCGGTAAGGCTCCATGAAGTCCGTGTAGCTGTGGCGCGTCTCGTTGCCGAGCGGGTCAATCTCGGAGGTCACAAGCTGGTCGGGTGTATATCGGTAGGTGGTCGTGCCGCCCGTGGAGTCGGTCACGAGGTTGTAGCCTTCGGACGGGTGGTACTCGATGCGCCCCTCCATCATGCCGTCCGTGCCGTAGGTATGGACGCACCGTCCCTTGCTGTCGTATTCCCAGCGGTAGGTGTCGCCGTTGCGGTCGGTCTTCTCCGTCATCAGGTGGCCGCTATACGACATCTCCGTGGTCTTGTCCATGGCGTCGGTGATGCCCGTCATGTTGCCGGATTCGTCGTAGGTGTACGACACCAGACGCTCTTCTCCCTTGCCGGTGACGAACGACAGGCTCGTGACGCGTCCCTTCGTGTCGGTGGCGGCGTGTACCGTGCGTCCGGCAGGGTCGCTCACTCCGGAGAACCTGCCGTTGCTGAAACGGAGCTGTATGTGAAGCCCGTCGGGGTTTTCTATGCGCGTCATGCGCCACGCGCCGCCGTCCCGCATGTCGAAGCGGTATGTGAGCAGGCTGTCATGGCTGTATGCCTCGTAGCCTTTTTCGGTGCGGCGCAACGTCACGCGTTCCGTGCGCATGTAGAACTCGCCGCCCGGTGCTATCGGCGGGAAAGCGACGGCACGGCCGTCCTCCATGCGGAGCATCGTCACGCCCTCGTCCTCGAAACTTTCCACCGTGCGGTCATAGCAGCAGTGTACGCCATGGCCCAGCCAGCCCTCGTACTCCGAATCGGAGTACCATGCCCGGCTCCATT
>NZ_GG774848.1:0-2474 GCF_000163675.1 Bacteroides sp. D22
GTATTTGTACCCCAAAAACTCTTTCAAATGCTGATAAGCACGATAAAGATGTGTATAGGTGGTTTTTACTATCAAAATGCCGACAGACTGCCGCTTTTCTTCAACTAAGGCTGCAAACTCCTGTATTAAGCTGTTTTGTTTAATTCCAATTCCTTTGATAGCGTTTTTCAGGATTTCAGCCGTAATGTAGCTTTTGTTTTCCAGTAAGGTTTTATAGTGGCGGACAAGTTCAGCCCGATAGTTTTCTATCTGCTTGTTGATATTTGTTTCTTTCTTTGATTTGCCTATGGCTATTCCCTGTTTGGCATCCCATTTTTCGGGAGATAACTCTAAGCCCGTACTGAAAGCCGAGCTTTTTCCGTCCACGCTGATACGCCCCATGACAGGGCAATTACCTGATTTTTTCTTTTTGCTGGTATTCAGATAAAAGAGTATAGCGAAAGTGCTTCTATTGCTTTGCATAATATCTGTATTTTGGATTGTTAAAAGTTGAATTTAGTGGCAAGACGTGCAGATAGTTGCTGCATATCGTTGCCTATCTTCTCATTGTTAAGACGTGCGTAGCGTTGGGTTGTTTCAATATGCTTGTGTCCTAACATCCGGCTGACACTCTCAATCGGAACGCCTTGTGAAAGGCAGATTTGAGAAGCGAACGTATATCTCGCCATATGGTAGGATAATTTCCGGTTGATACCGCAGTTTCTTGCAATTCGTTTTAAACCGACATTCACCTGTCCTAAACTCATGTGGGGAAATACTTTTCCATCGGGAGCAAGCCCCTTGTAATACTCCATGATTCGGATAGGAATATTCAATAGTTTTACATTAAATTCCGTATGCGATTTTTGCCTGTTGGCTGAAATCCACAAACTACCGTCATCTTCGGTGATAATATCTTTCCAAGAGAGTTTATGCACGTCTGCATAAGCCAAGCCGGTAAAGGTTGAAAACAGGAACATATCACGGATAAACCGTTGCGTGCCTGATTTAAGGGGAGTTTTCATTAACAAGTCCAGTTCGTCATTGGTGAGCGACTTGTTTTTAAGTTCCGTCTTTTCCAATTCAAACCCGTCAAAAGGCGGACGGGTGATGATTCTTCGATGCAATGCCAAACGTATTACTTTATTTAGCAAGACAATCCGAGCCTTAACGGTTCTCGGCTTCATCTTGCGTTTTACACGGAAAAAGAAATTCAATGCTTCAATGAAAGGCAAATCTAACTCGGCAAGGGGAATATCCTCTACGTGGTATTCTTCCCGAAGGAATTGTTTAAGCTGTTTATAAAGGACTTCATACTGCTTGTAGGTGGATTGTGCCCTGTCGATGCCTATTCTCCCTTTGAAATTTTCCATCATTTCACCGAACAGGATAAGCAGTGTTTTTTGTGCAGTGGCAATTCCTTGAAAGGCGTTCTTCACTTCGATAGCGGTTACTTTTCCGGTTCGCTTTAGAATGCCCTTGTAGTGTGCATGTATGGAGAGATTAATTTTATTAATCTCTCTGTTGAGTTCAACGGCAACATGGCTTTTGCCCATTGCCCGACCTGATTTTACACTCCAAAGCCGCTCTTCGATTTTTAACTTTGAGCCGAATTGTGCGATGGTGTTGCCGATGATGATTTTCCCGACAATCGGGTAAATGGCATCGGGATTTGTTTCTGTTCTCTCCGTGTTCCCCTCTCGTTTGAGATAGAAGGACACCTTTAGTTCGTTGTTCATTACGCTCACATTTTTAGTTCGTAAAATTACTTTCAATATGAGTTATCCGAATAATGTAAACCACAGACAAACAACGCTATAACCAGACGTTTAACGTCATCAATTTGCTGTATTTTTCGCCTGTCAGAACGGGTAACGGTTTAGAAACGGAAAGTTTGCTCTAATCCGCTTTTTCTTGCTATTTCGCTACTCGGCATCCAAAGACACTAAAAGACATACATTTCTATTAGTCAATCAATTACCCTTGTTTTCTCTCTTTCTCCTTTTACACTCCTTGTTTTCGGGGATGTTGTCAATCTGCTCTTAGCCGCAGCAGCGTACAACTTCAAAAGAGCCATGAGGGTTCTTTGGCTACTTGTTGAAAAAATCTGCGGGACACTGTTTTCTTGCAATATCCCGCAGATGAGTGCTTTTTAAGGGACGACTAAATAACGTGTGGCTTGCTAAAATAGGGATATTCAGTAAATGTTCCTCTTTCTAAAAAATCAAGAGAAAAGCTTTGCTTTACGTGAGCTTTTCTCTTGATTTTTTCGTTCAACTCTCCCAGTCTTCTATCTTTTTTGTAGAATATTGTTTACATATTCTTATTTTTTCCTTCCCACCCATGCATTATGTACATGTCTTTTTTAGGGGAAGTTAAAACCTCTCCTGTTTTTCCTGTTATTTTAGTTAGATTATGCTGCCTTTCTTTTTTTTTTTCGACCTTTCTATCNTACATACCGCATTGGCTGTATGTATCCCAAAGAAAATCCAAAG
>NZ_GG774847.1:0-2690 GCF_000163675.1 Bacteroides sp. D22
ATCCAGATCTTTGCTTTCGTTAAATCAAAATCCAAGTTTATGTATAGTTACAATGATTTTGAGCGTCTATTTTTGCGCTATAAATTGGAAGGGATCCCTGCGGGTGTTTCTATTGAGAAATTTTGTATGTCTAACAAAGTGCCTTATAACCTATTTGCCAAATGGTACACGGATACCCGCAAGAAGATAATTCCTGTTCAGGTTCTGGGTGCTCCCTCAACGGAGGCCGAAATGAAGGAAAGTCCTTCCCCAATCCCGGAACGAAAGCCGGAAGCGGATACTCTGCTTTCTTCGCATAGCGAACTTCGAATCTTGGTGGATATCCGTATGAGCAATGGTGTTCATATCAGTCAGAAAAATTTAAGCTACGCAGGTTTGAAAAGCTTAGTGGAGAAACTGGAGGGTTTATGTTGAATATTACAGGACTAAACCACTTTTTCTTTGTCCGTGATTTCCACGATATGCGCTGTAAATATGATAAGGTCCTATCCATCATCCATCAACAGTTGAACCGTGAACCGGAGGATGGTGATGTATTTATCGTGATGTCTAAAGATTTACGTTTGGTGCGTTTGTTCAGCTATGACCGACGGTCTTACAGTATGTTTGAGAAACGTTTCAGACCCGGCTACAAGTTTATGCAGGTAACCTATAATGGTGGTGAAAGTGTTTATTCAATCCATTGGCAGGATGTCATTCTCTTGTTAGAATCTCCTGTTATTAAAAAGTTGATAATCAAATAAATAACAAGAAAAAAGTATCGAAATTATTCTTTTATTTCATCGTTTTTTTGTATCTTTGAAGCAGCAAAGGTACTGAATATGAATGAGTTGGAAAGAATTAAACTGCTTTCTTCCGCACGGAAGTTGAAGGAACGGGAGGAGACTCCTGAACCTTTTGAAGACCCCTATTCAGATATGACCCCTGACGAAAAATCAAAAATGATAATCGCGCTGATGGCTTCCCGTGAGCGTGACGCTGAACGCATCCAACGGGACGAGGCCCGCATAGATGAACTGTTGTCCAAGGTTGATGAACTATTGTCTTTGCAGAAAGCCGCGATGGCAGCTGAAAAAGAGCGGGACGCTTATAAGCAGATGGTTGGTAATCTGTTGTCTAAAATAACAGTTTTGGAAGAGCGTCTTAAAGTCCGTAATAAAAACCTTTATGATGGTAAGAGCCAAAAGGGAATCCGTAAAAAGAAGCGTGAGGTCGAAGAGGGCCATACACGTGACAAGGATGATTTCGACGGCACTCCCCAATCCCTCGGCTCCTGCTTGCCACAATCTGGTGAGGCTCATGCGCAGGAAGAGGATTTTGAATCAAAATCAAAAGAAGCCCGTCTTTATCGTCAAGGACTTTCTTATCGCACTATGAGCGCTGACAATACGGTTTGTCATAATAGTGATATCCGCCAACTGCCGGCAGGTTCAAAAATCATCAAACGTTTCCGTAAATATGCCTATGAACAGGTAAGCAAGCTTGTCGAGCATGATTACGAGGTTATCCGCTATAAGACTTCGGACGGGAAAATTCATGAAGGCTATTTCCCTTTCAGTGGGCAGCCTGAAATCATTGACGTGGTTCCTGGAACGCACGCTTCCGGTTCTTTTCTGGCTTATCTTGCTTTCAACAAATATGTTCTGGATACCCCTCTTTATCGTGAAATGTACAGATTATCAGGTGAATCAATGCGTTTGAGCCGTATGAGTCTGACCAATTGGTTGGAGAAAGGCTCTACCCATTTCTGCGGTTTGATTGCTTATCTTAAGAATACTTGTTTGGAAAAGGATTCCATCGTGAACTGTGATGAGACCTGGTGCCGGGTAAAGCGTAAAGGCTGCTATAAGAAGAAATACATCTGGTGTCTGGTCAACAAACTGTCAAAAGTGGTTATCTATTGCTACGAGGATGGTTCCAGAGGACGTGATGCCTTGAAGGATATCTTGGGTGACAGCCAGGTGAAAGCTCTTCAGTCAGATGGCTACAATGTCTATCTGTATTTGGATGATCATATGGTCGATATAGAACATCTTTGTTGCATGGCCCATGCCCGTGCGAAGTTCAAGTATGCGTTGGATCAGGGTAATGATAAGGATGCGGCATTCATATTGGAATTGATCGGTGAGCTTTACAAGCTGGAACGCGAGTATGAAGAAGGGCAGTTGTCCCCCGAGCAGATAAAGCTTTGCCGGAATAACTTAAAGACCAAAGAAGTAATCATAAAGTTACGCAGTAAGCTTGACGTCTTGCTCAGTGACGGTCATCCGCCCCGCGGAGAGTTGATGGAGAAGGCAATAAATTATATGAATACTTTTTGGACTCAGCTGTTCGCCTACTTGAATGACGGCTCTTATTCCATCGACAATTCCATTGCCGAACGTTTTATCCGTCCCTTGGCCGGTGAGCGAAAGAACTCGTTATTCTTCGGAAGTGACAGGATGGCACACGTTTCAGCGGTATATCATACCATCATCTCAACCTGTAAGATGCAGGGTGTGTCTGTGCTTGATTATTTCAAGAGATTTTTCAGCGAAATTGTTAAAGGACGTAGGGATTATGAACATTTGTTACCCTTGACAATCGGACTGGAGTAATAACAAATATTAAAAATCAGTATCTTTTTTGACGTTATTTATGAGGGAACCGCCTTGTGGCGGCTTTCCTTGGGGTACACGTCAAAATTGGAC
>NZ_GG774846.1:0-2905 GCF_000163675.1 Bacteroides sp. D22
GCCTATATCGTTCATTGATACTCTCATATCATTTATTAATATACCGATATAGTTATGCGGACATCTTGGAATTATTGTTTCAAGGTTTTGATGTAGCTGCATTAATATGCCTGTACAGTTGAGCAAGTATGCCTGTATCGTTTGGTTAATATGCCTGTATAGTTGAGTAAGTATGTCTGTATCGTTTGGTTAGTGTGCCTGTATAGTTGGGCAAAGGTGCCGCTATCTTTACCTTCCCACGGTAAGCATTCGGCCTCGCCCGTATTTCTCTCCAAGCTATAATAAAGTCAAAAGCCAAACGAAGCATGTCTGGCTTTTGACTTTATTTATCTTTCTTGTTTATCCTTTCCAATTAAATGGCAGTAAATCGGCGTAGTCGTTTTTCTTTTCTCTTTCATTCTCCTGTACCCTAATCAACACGTCCTGCATCCATAGTTTTGGGTTCACCTTATTTTCCCTGCAACATCCCATCAGTGAAAAGAATATTGCCGCTGCATGTGCCGCTTCATGTGAACCGGAGAAAAGAGTGTTTTTTCTGTTCAAAGTCAATGGCCTTATAGAGCGCTCCACTGGATTATTGTCAATGCAGAACTGTGCATCGTTGACATATCCGGACAGTTGTTCAAAACGTGTGTACATATAGAATATGGCCTTGGCAATAGGCGATTTCTCAACCGTATGTTCATACTCCTGCCTGCACCATTTTTCCAGTCCTTTGATAATAGGGTACGATTCTTCCCGGCGAAGCCTTACTACAGCTCCGCCTTCCAGATGTCCTATCCTGATTTTCTCCTCCACAGCATACAGTCTGCCTATTTGTTCAAGTGCATGCCTTGCTCTAGGAGGATCATTTCCTTCCGCTTCCACAAACTTGCGCCTGACGTGTGCCCAGCAGCACAGGTGCAACTTTCCGGGTAGTGTGTCGAACTCATCATATACTGCAAAGCCGTCACTCTGTACCACCCGAACCTGTCCTGCCAGCAGCGTGTCTATTCCGCTGCTGCCACGTCCCTTGTGATATTCAAAGAATGGGGTATGGAACCGGGGCAGATAGAAGTTCCACATATACCCGCGGTGAAGAGCACCGGGCCGGTCGCTTTCAAGTACGGGATGGGGCGTCTCATCGGCCATGACGTAATAGCTGTCCTTGACCAGTTCACGAAGCTCATTATAGATTGGCTCCAGACGCTGTGCGGCAGCCATCATCCAGTTACTTACGGTAGAAGGACTCAGATGGATGCCTTCACGCTCAAAGATGTCCAGTTGTCTGTACAGAGGCAGGTGGTCGTAATATTTGGCGGTAGCAATGTGTGACAGTACACTTTCCGACGCATTGCTGTGGGGATGTGCCATTACGGGCATGGGAGCAGTTATGATACGACCGTCGGCGAGCCGGTATTTAGGGCGGATGATGCGTCTCACATAGAATCGGGCGGGACTGACGGCATATTGTTCGCTCACTTCCTCTCCCAGCTTCGCCGCTCCCTCCAACGAAAGACCTTCCGGCATGGGAATGATAATCTCTTCACGGGGAAGGGACGGGTCGATGGGCTTACGGGCGTGGGGAGTAATCTTTTTGGTGAAGCTCTTACGGAAACGGTTGTAGCCATTCTCCGATTTGGCAGATTTCTCAGCTGTTTTCTGTTCTTCCGCTACCGGGTCATTGACATCGGACGGAGACTCAAAACAGATGCTCAACTGGCCGGCATCTTCGGGAAGATGGCGTTTTTCACTGGATTTACCCCATAAACGGCGTGTCAAGTCAGCCAATTTCCATCTCAGGTCGGCAATGACGGCTGTACAGGCTGAGATTTCTTCGACCTGGCGGGAATACTCCCGCAAAGAGGATTCGTATTTTCTCTGAAGTTCTGCATGTTCCTTTTCAAGGCGTTCACGTTCCTTGCGCAGCTCTTCGTACTCTTCCAAAGTAAGGGTAATGACCGGTTCTTTCACTGTATATCCACTTTTTTATTATCTGACAAAGTTATCAAAATAAAGCAGAACGGCTTGTAGGACGGGAGATTACTTTTCAACTGTTTTCCGATACTTTTTAACAGTAAGCAGCTCATTCAGGCGATTCCAGGAAATTTGAAGAAAATCCCTCTTCCGTTCGTCCTTTTTCAAGAGAAAAGAGCCGCGATTCAGACGACGGCATTCCAAACGGTATTCGTCGTCGCACCGATAAAGGATATGCAACCTGCTACGGGAGCGGTCAAGAAAAATATGGCAACTCTGCTCTGACACGCAAGAACTCGTGTGCCGGATGACCTCGCCACAAAGACCGTCAATGCCTTTATGGAAATTACAACCTTGGGGATAAAGGTAATAGGACCAGAAAGGACTGCTACGGAAAAGACCAAGGCCTAAAGGGAGAAGTAGGTCCTGAGGGGAATGGATACCAAGGCTGGAAGCCGAAACTTTATAACGACGACCACCATCAAATATGAAAAGAACCGAATCAAAATGGTTAGACTCGGAAAAAAGGCTACGTAGTTTATCACTTTCGCTAGAAAATACTAATACTGAACACATTATGGATTAAGATTGTAATGAAGACACAAAGGTAGGAAGGAAAAGAAGGGAAACAAACACGCACGTGACCGAATGCTTACCCCGTATTTGTACCCCAAAAACTCTTTCAAATGCTGATAAGCACGATAAAGATGTGTATAGGTGGTTTTTACTATCAAAATGCCGACAGACTGCCGCTTTTCTTCAACTAAGGCTGCAAACTCCTGTATTAAGCTGTTTTGTTTAATTCCAATTCCTTTGATAGCGTTTTTCAGGATTTCAGCCGTAATGTAGCTTTTGTTTTCCAGTAAGGTTTTATAGTGGCGGACAAGTTCAGCCCGATAGTTTTCTATCTGCTTGTTGATATTTGTTTCTTTCTTTGATTTGCCTATGG
>NZ_GG774845.1:0-3085 GCF_000163675.1 Bacteroides sp. D22
CCCCCCCCCCGCCCCCAAAGGGGGAGCGACCAAACGGCAGCCTCTCTCAATGGAGTGTTACGTCGTTCGGATTCGGAAGAAATTTTGCAGGGTTCGGAAAACGGTTGTGTGCTTATTCTAAAAAAAGTTTATGGTGTGGCGCTCGTCGGGACGGGTGGTCCCGCCCCTTGCCGCTGGGCGCTCCCCGACCGATGATTTTTAAGTGACTGATTTTGTGCTGTTTTGGGGGTATATTAAGAATAGAAGAAATAGAATAAGTTAAGTACTTGATACACAATATAGGGCATTTTCCATATTGGAAATTCTCATTTTCCAATCTAGAAAATACTGATTTCCTAATATAATACTAAACAGGAAAATAATATTTCCCTTAATATTGTTTTTATGGAAAATAATAGTTTACTTTGTGGAGAATAATATTTCCCAAAAACACATCAAAATGGAAAATAAAAAAGCAGTTAAGTTAACCGATTTTCAAAAGAACGAAGAAAATCCTTTTATGAAACAAGCTATAGAAGGTATTGAAAATCATGTTGTTAAAAAGTATAAGAGTAATAGTGGTGGCGATAAGAGAGCCGTAGTAGCTTTAGCCGACACTGAAACTGGAGAAGTGTTTAAGACTTCGTTTATCCGTCAAATAGAAGTAGATGAAGAACAATTCACTAAATTGTATCTTTCTAACTTTGCTGCATTCTTTGACCTATCACAAGCAGCTATTCGGGTTTTTGGTTACTTTATGACCTGCATGAAACCCAAAAATGATTTAATCATCTTCAATAGAAAAAAATGCCTAGAATATACCAAATACAAAACAGACAAAGCCGTTTATAAAGGACTTGCAGAACTTGTAAAAGCTGAAATCATAGCCCGAGGACCAGCCGATAATCTTTGGTTTATTAATCCTCTGATAGTATTCAATGGTGACCGAGTGACATTTGCTAAAACATACGTTCGGAAAAAGACTTTAGCTGCCCAAAAGAAAGAAGAAGCAGAGAAACGACAATTATCACTTGGCTTTGATGAACAGTAACACTCCATTGAGTGAAGCTGCCGTTTGGTCGCTCCCCCTTTGGGGGCGGGGGGGGGGGGGGGGGGATAGATAAAGTTCCTCTATGTAAAGTTATAATGGGGGATGAAAGGCAAGGTTCGCTAACCTTACCCCGATTGTTTATGCTTCCCAGCATTCAATCTATCCCCGTTTATGGGTTTCTCTTTCACCCTACAAAGATAACCTCATGGGGGAAAAATGTCCAAGAATATGGGGTAAAAACTATCAAGTCGGTAGAAAATAAGTATCTTTGAAGTACATTTTTAGTAGAGGTACTGGTATGCCTAGACGAAGCAGATAGGCAAAAATAAAGCCGCTGGAGATGTCGGATGTCCGTCAATTAACTCCAGCGGCTTGTATTTTGGTAACTCTCCCGTATCGGTCGGCTACCGTTTGGTCAGCAACAAAGGTAGTACTTTATTGTCGCAAATCCAAATGTTTTCCCCTTTATTTGTGCATTTACAGAACATTTGCTAACTTCGCACCTATGCAGTATGGTGATAGCACACTAGCACCCTAAAGGGTGCGTGTGTAAGGGGACAAGCCCCCTTAACCCCCTGTCAGCCGGCTGTCACCGGCTGTTATCGATTGTCACAAAAATGTTAACTTATGGGAGCAACAAGTATTCATGTACAAGCAGTGAAGCCGGGGAGTGAGATTCACAACTTTAGGGAAAAAGAGTTGGACTATGTTCGTCCCGAACTTAGTCATTTGAATGAAAGCTGGGTTGGAGATAGCATCTCCCATCGGCTGGAAAGTGCGAAACAAAGATATCTCGATACGGTTGGGCAGAAGATGCAGGCTAAAGCCGCACCCATACGAGAGGGAGTAATAGTAATCAAACAAGAAACCACCATGCAGGAACTCCAGCAGTTTGCCACGGTCTGCAAAGAACGTTTCGGTATCGAAGCATTTCAAATCCATATACACAAGGACGAAGGATACATGAACGCAAAGCAATGGACACCTAACCTTCATGCCCATGTAGTTTTCGATTGGACGCAGCCGAATGGGAAAAGTGTGCGTTTATCGCGTGATGACATGGCAGAACTCCAAACCATAGCATCTGAAACACTGGGCATGGAACGTGGCGTTTCTTCTGACCGCAAACACTTATCGGCTATGCAGTACAAGACCGAATGTGCGAAAGAACAGCTTCAGGAACTATCAAACGATATATCCAGTGCATTAGACAAACACAAGGACGTACAAAACCAGCTTCTTCAGCTTCAGAAAGAACTACGTTCCATTGAAACAAAGAAGAACGTCCAAAAACTCATTTCTAAGGCTTCAGAGAAGTTTTACGGCTTGATTGGAAAAACAGTCAACGATAGGGAAAAGGATGCCTTAAAAGCCAAAGTAAAGGCTTTAGAGGGGGAAAATGAACAGCTATCCGATAGACTGGGAAAGGCTATACTTGAAAAAGAGCAAAACGGCACAAAGGCATTCAAAGCCGAGAATGACAAGGAGTATTATAGACAACAAATGGACAACGCAAGGACAACCAGTAACCGATTAAGGACGGAGAACCAAGAACTAAAGACCGAAACCAAGGAATTGAAAAAAGAACTTGGTAAGATGAAAGACTTGTTCAATTCCGAACAACTGGAGGCTTTAAGGCATCATTTCCCAAACATATCAAAAGCTATGGAAGAGGGGAAAGACCTACTCAAGCAAATCACCAGAAGCAGAGGTTTCGGTATGGGTATGTAACCCCCCCCCCGCCCCCAAAGGGGGAGCGACCAAACGGCAGCCTCTCTCAATGGAGTGTTACGTCGTTCGGATTCGGAAGAAATTTTGCAGGGTTCGGAAAACGGTTGTGTGCTTATTCTAAAAAAAGTTTATGGTGTGGCGCTCGTCGGGACGGGTGGTCCCGCCCCTTGCCGCTGGGCGCTCCCCGACCGATGATTTTTAAGTGACTGATTTTGTGCTGTTTTGGGGGTATATTAAGAATAGAAGAAATAGAATAAGTTAAGTACTTGATACACAATATAGGGCATTTTCCATATTGGAAATTCTCATTTTCCAATCTAGAAA
>NZ_GG774844.1:0-3573 GCF_000163675.1 Bacteroides sp. D22
CGTAGCCAAGACTGAATCTGAAATCATGGAATAATCCCCTATTTGTAGGAGTATTTTCTTTTTTTGATGTATATTTGTACGTTGTAGATATGACTTGTTGCATTGTAACTCTTAATGATGTGGTGTCTTTAAAGTTACTAAAAAGCAAACATATCTACAACTTTTAATAGGATTAAGAAAGAAGAAGACAGTTGAAATAAAAAAGAGATTACCACCAAATTTGACGAAGAACCCTATTTTTCACTTGCATTTCTCATATTCTCATTGTTTTTCGATAAACGAAAGATAATCAAATAGATATATTATGAGAAATACTTTTCAAAACGGCATTTCTCATAATATTACCAGCTTTTTAGTAAGCGTCTCGGCGATGCCGCCCCCCCTCAAAAAAAATAGAAGTAGCATCTCCTCTTTATGTTTCGATCCTACTTCTATTTTCTTTCCATTTGTCCGGCAATAAATTTCTATATACCTTTATGTCCGTATTTGGTGGTAGCTTTGCCGCTTTATTGATTACCTCCGTGATATATTCGAAGGTATTTATTCCCTGCATTCTGCATGAACAGGCCAGCGAATAAAATAAGGCACCTCTTTCCGCCCCCTTATGGCTTCCAAAGAAAAGGGAATTTCTTCTGGACAGTGATATATATCGGTTGTACCGCTCGACCAAATTATTGTCCAAGTAGTAATATCCTTCAGTAAAGATGCCCTTAATGGCCTCCCATTGCGAGAGCATATAGTCAACCGCTCCCGCCATCTCACTTTTGGGAAGCAAGTCAGGCTTACTCTTTATCCTGAGCAGTTCCCTTTTTATTTCGCTGAGTATCTGCGGCGCATACCTTTTCCGGTGCCTGAGGTTATCCTTGTCTGTCCATCCCTGTCGACCAACACAGTGTTCATGTTCTTTTTGATACAGCTTGTTCGTCAGTTCAACGATCTTTTGTGCGTCCGGTTCCTCCTGTACCTCAAGGAACTTCCTTTTGACATGCTGCAGGCAGGCGATTCTTTTAATTCCCGGATAGGCGTCACTTTCCAATTTTCTATACGGACTGTATGCGTCACTTTGTACTGTCCCCTCATATTCGGAAAGAAGGTCAAAAAGCACCTTCCCGCTACGGGAGCCATTCTCGTAGAGGTACAGTATCAATTTCTGCCTGACCGCGACGGCCGCCCAGATATACCCCTGCCTTACCCCTTTGCCTCTACTGTTCTTCTCTTCCACAAGGACTTTGTGGTAACTTTCATCACAACAAAGATAAGAGTCTTCAAGCACGGCCGTTCTCAACGCCCTGTAAAGGTTTTCCAACACTTCGGCCGCTCTGCCCAGCAGGTGATGCGCGGTGGGCTTTTCAAGCTCAAATCCGCTTTCACGGAAGAAGCCGATAATCCGCTCCACACTCATAGAGTAGATATAGCGCAACTGGCATAAACCCGCTACAAAAGATCCGTCGTAGTTTGAGTTAAGGAAAGGTGCCTGGGGAGCGGAACCGCAGAAGACTGTTCCGTTTAAGCTATAAATGTTTTGCCGGTAGACAAGCTTTTCAAATTTCGGAGGAGTGTAGACATAACGGATAGAATCACGGTATCCCATGAATTTGGCAAGGGATATGCTGAAAAGGGGATGTTCGGGATTGACTTCGATTACCTTCTCTTCCAGTTCAAAATGCTCCTTGCGTTTGGATTTATTGTTTCCCCGCTCTTTGGGAGAAGGGCATGAACGGGAAGGAGACGTCTGCCGGACCGCCTCCGCTTTACCCGGTACCTGCTTTTCAGACTCGTTGCTTATAAGTTTGCCTAAGCCACGACTGATGTTCTCCTGTTTCTTCAGTTTACCATTTTTCAAGGTCAACGCCTCTTCTAATGAATGGACACTTTCGGTTAATTGCCGGACCTGCATCGTCAATTCGCAGATAAGCAGCTGCCCATGCTCCTCACGCCTGGCAGCCGCTTCAAGCTGTTCTTTTAAAGATCTGATTTGATCCTCCAGAAGTTCTATGAGCCGGTCCTTTTGCATGTGTCAAAGATAAGAAAAAAGAACCGGAAGACAAAGAAATTAGCGAAGTATTTGCAATGTAATATATTGATATACAGATTACTATATTAGAATGTCACCTCAATCGGAACCGTTTCCTGCATTTGGCAGACCGGAGCGAGACGCCCTGCATTATCAAAAGAAAAGTCTTCCAGGAGAGCTCATAAGACCCTGTATCGGGATTAAAACGGGGAACCTCAAAGGTGCCTTCTTCCAGTCGTTTCTGATAGAGAATAAAACCGTCCGTATCCCACCGCAAAATTTTAACCATGTCACGTTTGCGGGAGAAAAACACAAATACGTCACCCGAAACGGGAGAAAGGGACATGTCGGACTTGACAAGCCGGTAAAGTCCGGTCATGCCTTTACGCATATCAACATAATGCTGGCACAGATAATAATGCATGCCATCGGTTAAAGCAAACATGACTTTTCCTCCTGAATTTTACTGTTATAACGGTCGATAAAACGGCTGACGCTAAAAGAACTGCCTTGCTTGATAGAAACAGTCACTCCGTCAGGGAAAGTGATGGTAACCCCGTAAAGCATATCCGGAGAGGAGGAAGAGGAAGAGCAGACCGGAAGCAAACGGCTGAAAGAGGATGCAGGCTCTTTAGCGGTGGTGACGGAAGAAGAGGGACGCAACTCACGGATACTGATGCCGTGACGGGAAAGCCAAAGACACATACCATGGTAGTTTACATGTCGTTCACGGCAATAACTACGAAGAGTTAAGGCAGGAGAAGAACATAAACAGGATTTATAATCCGATAAGGTACGGGTGTACAAGTCATGTGCAGTCATAAGATGTGGTTTTTTATTATGACGCAAAGCTAAAAGGAAAAATTAAGATAGAAAATATGGCATCGCCGAGACGCTTACGCTTTTTATGCTGAAAATAGTGTATTTCTCATAGACTTTTTTTTTATTCTCATATTCCTTTTATGCATTTTCTCTATTTCTTGTTTTTTGTGGTCGTCATTCTGTTCCTCCCAGTCTTTTTCCGGACTGATTGTTATTCTTCCTTTTTTATATAAGTAACTTTTTATAAAGCAATTACCTTGCCTTACTTTACTGCTTTCCTGTATTAAGTTCTCCTTATCCCTTTATATTTTATCCTAATCATTGTTGTGTTTTGCTATAAGTATTTGTATCGTTTCACTGGAGTGGGCAGATCATTGCACTCTAGTGAACGGTACTGTCTACTCTAGTGCACAGACCTTTCCACTCTAGTGGAACGATATGGCTGCTTATACATAACAGGGTCGACGCATTATATTTTTTACTATCTTACAACTTGTATTTTATTTTTATATTATTGACTATTAGTGTATTATCTATTGTATATGTCGATTATTTTCCTTATCTTTATAAGATATTATAAAACATAAACTAACATGAAAATTGGCATAATTGACCTTTGTAAACAAATAGAAGATCCTAGGATGAACCGCAAAAAAGTACATAAAATGGAAACTATTATCTATATATCCATTGCTGCTGTAATCTGTGGCGCCCACGTCTTGGTAATGAGATTGAGG
>NZ_GG774843.1:0-4444 GCF_000163675.1 Bacteroides sp. D22
TTGCCTTGTCAATCCTTGCTTGCAGCTCCGGGGTTATCATCAAATCTTCACGACCAACTTTTACCAAAGCGTAAATCTCGTTTTTCCTGCGAATTAGTACCTGCTCGCCATTGTCAGCTTTGGTGAAAGACGCTGCGAGGTTGTTACGGTATTCTCTTACTGATAATGCTTCCATATCTGTTTGCTTTTAAATTCAGCACAAAGATAGCTATATTTCAATAAAATACAAACATTTTGTACACAAACGTGTACACGCCATAAAAACCCGTTTCCAATCCTACCGCCCGTTGGTTGGTTTTGCTTTGCTCTTTTTCCCTATCGTTTTTCTTTTTCCGACAGTAAATCAACCACTTAGCTCTATAAATTCCCCTTGTCTGTTATAAGCATCGTCTGTAATATGCTCTATCACTTCTTCGCAAACGCCCATAAATAAAGGGATTAGAACATGTGTTTCCCCACACTTTGGGAGTTTAGTCCCCACACTTTGGGAGTTTAAAAGTAAATTAGTCCCCACACTTTGGGAGTTTTACCCCTCTTTTTTTGTTTTAATGTGGGGATTGTGTATATTTGCAGCAAATCAATCGTTTATGAAAAAGAAACTACCTATTACCAAGAATAAAGATGTTGTTGTTTCATGGGTATATACATGGTCAAAACAGCAAGACATGTCCATACACGAACAAAGAATAGTTCTTCGCATACTGGAAGCGTGCCAAGCTGAACTAAAGGGAGTAAAACTGAAAGATTATGCAGGCACGAAACGCAAGTTTGAGCATGGACTTTGGGATGTTGATGCACAAATGCATGTATCTGACGTTATTTTTTCCGGACGTGATTACAATGAAATCATAGCCGCACTCGATTCTTTGGCAGGACGTTTTTTTACTTACGAAGATGACGAGGAATGGTGGAAGTGCGGATTTATATCTAACCCAAAATATAAAAAACGCACTGGCATTATAACCTTTCGTGTGTCTAACGACCTTTGGGATGTGTTTACCAAGTTCGCCAAGGGGTACAGAGAATTTGAGTTAAACAAGGCTCTTGCGCTACCTACTGGGTATTCCCTTAGGTTTTACATGTTAATGAGTGGGCAGGTGTACCCTTTGGATATATCCCTTGAAAACTTGAAAGACCGTCTTGGCATACCTGCGGACAAATACAAGGACAAGAACGGAAAAGACAGAATAGATCATTTTGAGGAAAGAGTTTTGAAACCAGCAAAGGCTGCGCTTGATGAGAGCTGCCCATACACTTTCAACTACGTGAAAGTGCGTGAAAACCCAAACAACAAACGTAGCAAGGTGACCGGGTTTAGGTTCTACCCGGTCTATCAACCACAGTTCAGAGATGAAGAACTGGAAGGGAAAGAATTGCAAGCAAAGGTTACAGCACGATATCAGATAGACAGCCATGTGTACGAGTACCTCCGTTATTCCTGCGGCTTCACATCGGAAGAGATAAACCGGAACAAAGAGACATTCATAACGGCACAAGAAAAGATAACCGACCTTATCGGAGAACTGGCTCTCCTAAACGGAAAATCACGAGAAAAGAACAATCCGAAAGGGTGGATTATAAACGCCCTTAAAGGGAAAATCAAGGATAAGTAACAAGATTACCCGGCTGAAACACTCCGGGTAATCTTGTCAAATCAGAGGAACGATTTCCATTTCTACACCAAGTTCTTTCATCTGCTGTTGTATTTCCTCGCTGCTTAGTTTCTCTCTCGCCAGTGCAAGCCCATGAAAGGCGTCCCAGCCTGCCGGCTTCGAAACGATACTACCGTTTAGGACGGCATGGGTGATTTCGCCGCCGGACTTCGCACCCTTGTTCAGTATGAAGAAGAACCGGGGTTCTTCGTGTTCCGTTGTTCCCATAATTCGTAAAGTTAGATGTTTATTTATTCCCCTTTTGTTCCCTTGCCTGCTCTTGGTAGTATTCATAATACTGCTTGTAGTTGTCCCGGTCTTTGGCTGCATCCGTCCAAAGATAGCACATGAAACAAGCGAACAATAGGGAGATAACAGCACAAAGGATTGAGTAGAACGAAATTCGTTTGTCCACATAACCGCCGTTTTTCATTCTGTACCCCTGCCGTTCAAAGTCCGCCAACACGTTTTTTAGGCGATTTTCGGCACTTTCAAGGCTTTTCCCGTCTATTTGTACCTTTCGGGCTGTTGCGTCCTCTATGCGCTTCGTATAGACTTCAACACGCTTTAGTTCTTGATACACCAGTTCTACCGCAAGCTGCGGGTTTACCCTTGGCGTTGTATCTTTTCTTTTCCGGGGGCTGTACTGTCCCTGCTTAACGTTGGAAGCTGCCGCTTCCGGGTGTGAGTTTGTTTCCATGAGATATGTTCATTGAGTTGCACTTCAGTTTGCTTTGTGTCCGCTCGATATGGGCGAGAGTGTAGCCTTTCCCTATCTCGCTTGCCTTATACTCCGTACCGCTTCGGGCTGTGACATAGTAGCCGTTAAGTTTCCCGGTGCTTGCCCTGGCTTCCCGGACTTTAAAACCTCTCTTACCAAGTTCTTCCTTGAATTTGGTAAAGTCAAAGCCCTGCATCTTCTTCAATACGCCGTCCATGGCTTCCTTGATTTCCGCTTTGTTGACTTTGCCAATGTCCTGCGACTGTACAAAGTTCCGTTCCTTGGCTATGGCATTGGCGGCTTCCGTTGCCTTTTTCCCTATCCAGTTGTCCCGGTACAGTTCCCCGGAAAGGGAAACCCGGTTTGCCAGTATGTGCAGGTGGGCTTGCTCTTTCTTGCTCTCCGTACCGCTGTGCCGGATGATGATGTACTGGTGGTTCGCCAACCCCATGCGCTGCATGAAGTCGTTACCAAGTTCCGCCCAGTCCGCATCCGTAAAGGTGGCGCTTTCCTCTATCGAGGGGCTGACCTCGAAACGTAGGCAGTTGTTTTTTACGTTCGGAAAATCAATGTGATACGGTTTCATTTCCTGCACCATTTCCGCACCAGTACACCCATAAAGTTCATGCCGGGCTATCTCGGTGGCTACTGCCTGCCCGTTTATCTCTTTGGCGAGGTCGTACTCCAATGCCGCCACACCATGTGATATGCTTTTCCCTTTCCCTATCATCGTGAGAGTATTTTTTTGAGCTCTGTAATTAGTGCCCGGTTCTCCTCGAACACTTCCCGGTACTGGCGACCACCGAAGTAGTTGTTCAGCCGTTGGAGCGTTCCTTTCAACTGGGCTATGTCCCGGAGAAGCTGCCGTTCCTCCTCGGTGTACCTCTCCCTTGGGCGCCCCCCAAGGGACAAACTCCGGCAGTATTCCGATACGCTTAGACTGCACCGGGCTGCCTGCTCCGCAAGTGCGTCCTTTTCAAGTTCGGTACACCGGAATGTAATCTTTTCGTTCCGTCTTAGTTCCATGCCACAAAGGTAATCTTAAAATCTTTTTGAGCAAAGCGAGAAAAGCAAGAATTGTCCGACAAGGACACTTCTTGCTATATATACACATGCCGCATGGGAATACATCCACGCCAACCGCCCAGCAAAAAGCCCCGGCGTGTTAGAAAATCCCCCACAGCCTAACAAATTCTACCCCATTTCTACCCAAGGGGATTACACGCCGCAGAAGTCATCCGGGAACATGTCTTCCAGTTCGTCCAAATCAATGGTTTCTTCTTCGGACACCTCCACCCATTCAATGTTTTCTTTCCCTCTTATCGCACATGAGTACATCTCGGCGGCGGCAAGAGAAGAGAACACCTCGTGCATAGGCTCGCCGTTCTCTAACCAGTAAACACAATATTCGACCATAACAGTTTTATCATTTATCGTTGTAATGCCCCTCTACCTCCAAGATGTAGACCTCTACCACTTCCTCGTAAATGTCATAGATTATCCGGTCATGGGCGGTAATGTGTCGAGACCATGTAATATCCCCACCGCCCCTTAACGCTTCGGGATGCCCAAGCCCAGTCTTAGGGTGCTCTAACAATTCTTTGTAGATTTTCTTATACTTCTTGAACAAATTGGGGTTTGATTTCTTCCATTTGGCAATCACCTTATCCACCCCGTCGGAAACCCTAATTGTGTACATCATAGACTATCGAAATAAGCGTCAATATCCTCACTGCTTTTGAGGGTAACACACTTTCCGGATTTGATTTCTTCCCTTGCCTTGTCAATCCTTGCTTGCAGCTCCGGGGTTATCATCAAATCTTCACGACCAACTTTTACCAAAGCGTAAATCTCGTTTTTCCTGCGAATTAGTACCTGCTCGCCATTGTCAGCTTTGGTGAAAGACGCTGCGAGGTTGTTACGGTATTCTCTTACTGATAATGCTTCCATATCTGTTTGCTTTTAAATTCAGCACAAAGATAGCTATATTTCAATAAAATACAAACATTTTGTACACAAACGTGTACACGCCATAAAAACCCGTTTCCAATCCTACCGCCCGTTGGTTGGT
>NZ_GG774842.1:0-6334 GCF_000163675.1 Bacteroides sp. D22
CCTTTATGGAAATTACAACCTTGGGGATAAAGGTAATAGGACCAGAAAGGACTGCTACGGAAAAGACCAAGGCCTAAAGGGAGAAGTAGGTCCTGAGGGGAATGGATACCAAGGCTGGAAGCCGAAACTTTATAACGACGACCACCATCAAATATGAAAAGAACCGAATCAAAATGGTTAGACTCGGAAAAAAGGCTACGTAGTTTATCACTTTCGCTAGAAAATACTAATACTGAACACATTATGGATTAAGATTGTAATGAAGACACAAAGGTAGGAAGGAAAAGAAGGGAAACAAACACGCACGTGACCGAATGCTTACGGACAACTATCGTTGTCTGATTAGTCGACTAGAGTTGACTGGATAGCCGACTGGAGTCGTCTGTTATTAAACAGTTGCTTTTCATTCGGGATATATATGCTATTTGCCTGTTTCTATTAATATAGCAAGTATTGGTTCTCACTATGTGGTGAAACTGTGAAATACATATTCTGTGAAGGATGTGAATACCGTGTTTTATATGATTTGTTCACAGGAAGTGTCTGTAAATGAGATGATATGGATCGTGTGAAGAACGTGGAGGACGGATAATGAAGTTAAGATTGGCAAGATTATGGAGGGATTATTACTGGATGTAGAATAAAATTCGTAGCTTTGCTGCATCATTATATAAAGAAGATTATGATCGAAGTTGTAGAATCAGCCTTACAAAAGGCTGCGGGTGAAGGAATGGATGAATTTATCCAGGCGTTTACAGATAAATATAAAGAGGTAATCGGTGGTGAATTGACTGCGGAGACGATGCCTCTGTTGACGGGAGAACAACATTCTTTGCTGGCTTATCAGATTTTTCGTGATGAGATGATGGTTGGCGGGTTCTGTCAATTGATTCAGAATGGCTATGGTGGTTATATCTTTGATAATCCGTTTGCGAAAGTGATGCGTTTGTGGGGAGCGGAAGAGTTTTCGAAATTAGTTTATAAGGCTAAGAAAATCTTTGATGCCAACCGGAAAGATTTGGAAAAGGAACGGACGGATGATGAATTTATGGCTATGTACGAGCAATATGAAGCTTTTGATGAGTTGGAAGAAGCCTATTTAGAGATGGAAGAACAAGTCACAGCATTGATTGCAAGCTACGTAGATGATCATTTGGAACTTTTTGCAAAAATAATAAAGTAACGGATGCAGTATTTTTTAAGTACTTGCATTTATTAATTATGAATTAGAATTTATATCTTTGCAAAATCTAAAAAATATGTTTATGAAACAAGTGAAATTTTTCTTGGTGGCTTTGATGGTATTAACAAGTGTGTCTTTTACTTCTTGTATGAAAGGGGAAGATAATACTGTTGTTCCTGTGTTTGGTATTATCACTCTAAAGAGTAATTTTCTACAATGTGAATTTCAAGTAGCAGGGGGAGGGGTTACTTTTGTATCAAATAAAACAGTCGAGAGTTTGATGAATGCCAATCCTGGTGATATTGTATTTTTAAGTGCTCAATATGATACAGAAACACAACCGGTTGACCAAAGTACATCTAAAATTTATGTTGATGTAAATTTTGCTGTAAAAATAAATGGCAATGTGTCAACTGGCTCATATGATACGGAAGCTAGTAAATCTTTAGCTAATCGTACAATTATACCTCTAAGTAATTATCAAGGTGCTGTACCTTCGATGTATGGTTCAGATTGGGTTGTTATTCCTATTCCTTATTATACAGAAAAATATGAAAATATTTCTCAGCATTCGTTTACGTTGGCCTATCTTAAAGATGAAGAGGTTAAAAATTCTACATTGAAATTGCATTTGTATCATAATTCATTGGAAACTATTGACAAAGAAAAGACGGTAAATGTTACTTATAATTCGTATGAAGCCTATAAAGCATTCAATATAAGTTCTTTAGTCTCTTCTTTTAAAGCTGATAATGGTGGAAAAAACCCTCAAAAGATTGTTGTTGTAACTCAAGAAGGTAGTTCTTCTGTTGAAATCACAGGAGAAAATACTGATAAGTACACAGAGAAAGAATATAATGTTGAAGGTTATACTGCAAAATAACATTGAACTACAAGGAACTATTTAACATAGCAATGAAATTGATTTCCTCTCCGGCCAAGGCCTGGGAGGAAATTTCTATGGAAGAGGATAGGCGAAAAGTATATATGGCTTTTGTCTATCCTATGATTGGTTTATGCGGTCTGTCCGTATTCATCGGTTCGTTATTGACGAATGGGTGGGGAGGTCCGCAAAGTTTCCAGATAGCTATGACCAATTGTTGTGCCGTAGCTGTAGCCCTGTTCGGTGGCTATTTTCTGGCAGCTTATGCCATCAATGAAATGGGAACAAGGATGTTTGGTCTGCATAGCAATATGCCGTTGACACAACAGTTTGCAGGATATGCATTGGTTGTGTCTTTCCTGCTTCAGATAGTAACCGGACTATTACCTGATTTTAGAATTATTGCTTGGTTGCTGCAGTTCTACATCGTCTATGTGGTATGGGAGGGAGTTCCTATACTGATGGGAGTAGAAGAAAAACAACGATTAAAATACACCCTTTTGTCGTCTGTATTGTTAATACTATGTCCGGCGGTGATACAGATCGTGTTTAATAGACTGACGGCTATACTTAATTAATGAGTAAAGATGAAACAACCTCCTGTAAATATAAAGAATAAGCGGGCTACGTTTGATTACGAGCTGATAGATACCTACACAGCAGGTATTGTATTGACCGGTACGGAAATAAAATCCATTCGTTTGGGAAAAGCCAGTCTGGTAGATACGTTTTGCTATTTTACGAAAGGCGAATTGTGGGTGAAGAATATGCACATCGCCGAATATTTCTATGGATCGTACAATAACCATACGGCACGTAGAGAGAGGAAGTTGTTGCTTAATAAAAAAGAATTGGAGAAACTTCAGCGGGAGATGAAAAATCCCGGCTTTACGATTGTTCCTGTACGCTTGTTTATCAATGAGAAAGGTTTGGCGAAACTGGTAGTCGCTTTGGCGAAAGGTAAGAAAGAATACGATAAACGAGAATCTATAAAGGAGAAAGACGACCGTAGAGATATGGCAAGAATGTTCAAGCGGTAACTAAAAGCCGCTATAAGATAAACACCAGACTGCGAAGAGTCTGGCAGAAGATGGCAGAGTAGGTAATTAGGTATTAATGTGATAGGGTAATGAAAAAGACAATTTCTCAAGTCGTATCCGAGCGCATCCTTATTCTGGATGGGGCAATGGGTACAATGATTCAACAATATAACCTCAAGGAAGAAGATTTTCGTGGTGAACGGTTTGCGCATATTCCCGGACAGTTGAAAGGGAATAACGACTTATTGTGTCTCACACGTCCCGACGTGATTCAGGATATTCATCGTAAATACCTGGAAGCAGGTGCGGATATCATCGAAACCAATACATTCAGTTCGACTACAGTTTCTATGGCTGATTATCACGTAGAAGAATACGTGCGTGAGATGAATCTGGCAGCCGTAAAACTAGCCCGTGATCTTGCCGACGAGTACACTGCAAAGAATCCCGATAAACCGCGTTTTGTAGCCGGCTCTGTGGGACCAACCAATAAGACTTGCTCTATGAGCCCGGACGTGAACAATCCGGCTTATCGTGCTTTGAGTTACGACGAACTGGCTGCATCCTATCAGCAACAGATGGAAGCAATGCTTGAAGGTGGCGTAGACGCCATTCTGATCGAAACAATCTTTGATACCCTGAATGCCAAAGCTGCTGTTTTTGCAGCCGAACAAGCAATGAAAGCAACAGGCGTCGAAGTCCCTGTCATGTTATCTCTAACAGTGTCCGATATTGGCGGACGAACATTGTCCGGCCAGACATTGGACGCATTTCTTGCTTCCGTGCAACATGCCAATATCTTTTCTGTCGGTTTAAACTGTTCTTTCGGAGCCCGTCAATTGAAACCATTTCTGGAACAACTGGCAGCTCGTGCACCTTATTATATTAGTGCTTATCCGAATGCCGGATTACCGAATAGCCTGGGTAAGTATGACCAGACACCTGCTGATATGGCTCACGAAGTGAGAGAATATATCGAAGAAGGACTAATCAATATCATTGGCGGCTGTTGTGGAACGACGGATGCCTATATTGCCGAATATCCCGCCCTCGTGAAAGGTGCTAAACCACACGTCCCTGCTCTTGCACCGGATTGTATGTGGCTTTCCGGGCTTGAACTATTGGAAGTCAAACCGGAAATTAACTTTGTAAATGTCGGCGAACGTTGCAACGTAGCCGGTTCGCGTAAGTTTCTCCGTCTGGTAAACGAAAAGAAATATGATGAAGCTCTCTCCATCGCCCGTCAACAAGTGGAAGATGGTGCTTTGGTGATTGACGTCAATATGGACGACGGATTATTGGATGCAAAGGAGGAGATGACTACTTTCCTGAATCTTATCATGTCCGAACCGGAAATAGCCCGTGTTCCGGTAATGATTGACTCTTCCAAATGGGAAGTGATTGAAGCCGGCCTGAAATGTCTGCAAGGAAAGTCAATCGTTAACTCCATTTCTCTGAAAGAAGGCGAGGAAGTTTTCCTCGAACATGCCCGTATCATCCGCCAATATGGAGCGGCCGCCGTCGTAATGGCTTTTGATGAGAAAGGTCAGGCAGATACAGCCGCCCGTAAAATAGAAGTTTGCGAACGGGCTTACCGTCTTTTGGTAGATAAAGTAGGTTTTAATCCTCATGATATTATTTTTGACCCCAATGTACTTGCCGTAGCCACAGGGATTGAAGAACATAATAACTATGCCGTAGATTTCATTGAAGCTACCGCATGGATCAAAAAGAACCTTCCGGGTGCTCATATTAGCGGAGGAGTCAGTAACCTTTCTTTCTCTTTCCGTGGCAATAATTATATCCGTGAGGCGATGCACGCTGTATTCCTTTATCATGCCATTCAGCAAGGAATGGACATGGGGATTGTGAATCCGGGTACTTCCGTGTTATATAGTGATATCCCGACCGATGTATTGGAAAAGATAGAAGATGTCGTCTTGAATCGTCGTCCGGACGCTGCGGAACGTCTGATAGAATTGGCGGAATCGCTGAAAGCAACTATGAGCGGAACTGCCGGACAACCAGCTGCCAAACAAGATGCGTGGAGAGAAGAATCCGTTCAGGAACGCTTGAAATATGCCTTGATGAAAGGAATCGGAGATTTCCTTGAACAGGATTTGGCAGAAGCATTACCGCTTTATGATAAAGCAGTCGATGTGATTGAAGGCCCGTTGATGGATGGAATGAATTATGTAGGCGAGTTGTTTGGTGCCGGTAAGATGTTCCTTCCCCAGGTTGTGAAGACTGCCCGTACGATGAAAAAAGCCGTAGCTATCCTGCAGCCGATTATCGAATCGGAAAAAGTGGAAGGAAGCGCCGCGGCTGGAAAAGTGTTGCTGGCAACTGTAAAGGGCGATGTGCACGATATTGGAAAAAATATTGTAGCGGTGGTGATGGCTTGCAATGGTTATGATATTGTAGACTTGGGAGTGATGGTGCCGGCGGAAACCATTGTGCAGCGTGCCATTGAAGAAAAAGTGGATATGATCGGATTGAGTGGTCTGATTACTCCCTCTTTGGAAGAAATGGCGCATGTGGCTTTGGAACTCGAAAAAGCAGGACTGGATATTCCTCTTCTGATTGGTGGGGCCACTACATCGAAAATGCATACGGCATTGAAGATTGCTCCTGTCTATCACGCTCCGGTGGTACATCTGAAAGATGCTTCCCAGAATGCAAGTGTTGCTTCCAAATTATTGAATCCACAGCTGAAAGCCGAATTGGTGAACGAACTGAATAGCGAATATGAGGCGCTTCGTGAAAAAAGCGGTCTGCTGAAACGTGAAACGGTTTCATTGGAAGAGGCGCAGAAAAATAAGTTGAATCTGTTTTAAATAGTATCACAATGAAAAAGATTTTCTCTTTCTTATGTCTGATTGCAGCAATAGTTGTTGCTATGAGCGCATGTTCTTCTACCAAAGAAGAAAAAGGAACGTCCGAAACCGGAAATGCTGCTTTGGATAATATCTTCGCACGTAAAAGTGTGCGTACTTAGGGATATTCAGTAAATGTTCCTCTTTCTAAAAAATCAAGAGAAAAGCTTTGCTTTACGTGAGCTTTTCTCTTGATTTTTTCGTTCAACTCTCCCAGTCTTCTATCTTTTTTGTAGAATATTGTTTACATATTCTTATTTTTTCCTTCCCACCCATGCATTATGTACATGTCTTTTTTAGGGGAAGTTAAAACCTCTCCTGTTTTTCCTGTTATTTTAGTTAGATTATGCTG
>NZ_GG774841.1:0-11905 GCF_000163675.1 Bacteroides sp. D22
TATAATAAGATTGAAGAATATGGATACGATACATTCACAACAGTAGCAAACTCTATTGAGAACCATTATGAAAGGATTTTGAACTTCTTTGTGAACAGGAGTACAAATGCAGCAGCGGAAGCATTTAATGCTAAAATCAAAGCATTTAGGGCATCATTTAGAGGAGTAGTGGATATGAGCTTCTTCCTTTTTAGGCTAGCAAAGGTATATGCATGAAGGGAATTGACTAAACTTAATCCCCCAAGAATTACAACTGAGCCTGTATTTTATGAATTTGTACATTGGAAATCTTAGCTATAATGTTAAGGAATCGGATTTGAGAAATGTAATGGAAGAGTATGGAACAGTTGCTTCAGTAAAGTTAATCACAGATCGTGAAACTAGAAGATCAAAAGGCTTTGCGTTTATCGAAATGCCGGATGATACAGAAGCTAACAACGCTATCAAACAATTGAACGGTGCAGAATATGTAGGTCGTTCAATGGTAGTGAAAGAAGCATTGCCAAAGAACTAATACTGAATAAATAGACAGTAATAGAGAAGGGCGCACTAGGAAACTAGCGCGCCCTTCTTCTGTTAATCCTCATTATTATCTTCTTCATCATCCACCATATTATTGAGTTCCAATTCCAGGTCTACCAGCTCTTGTTCCCATAATTTCAGGATATTCTTCGGTGTATCTTTTGCGGCTTTCTTTATTCTTTCTTGAGCAACAGATACTTCATGCTCTAATTGTCTACGTCTGCTCATATTTTTATTGTTTTGATTATGAAATGATAACAACTCGTGTGTGGAATAGTTCGACAGGCAAAATTAAAAAGTAGTGGACTGAACTATTCGCAAATAAAGTATGTTTTGTAGTCTGAATCTTTTAAAACATACAATCATGCTCAATTTAATAGCCGTATTCTTAGTCTGTTCAGGTATCGGAATAGCAGTACATATTGCCATAGACTTGACACATCGTCCGCAATCAATGAAAATAATGAATGCAGTTTGGATATTATCTGCATTGTGGGGAAGTTATTTAGCTTTATGGGCGTATAATAAGTTCGGGCGGAGCAGTCCGATGAAGATGGAGGATGACGGGATGAAAGGGATGGGCATGTCTGACATGAAAGATATGGATATGTCAATGGGAGAGATGAGGCGTCCATATTGGCAATCGGTAGCTTTGTCGGCTCTTCATTGTGGCGCAGGCTGCACATTGGCAGATATCATAGGAGAGTGGTTTACGAATTATGTTCCTGTAACTGTTGCAGGCAGTCAACTTGTTGGGAATTGGGTACTTGATTTTGTATTGGCTTTGATTATTGGCGTTTATTTTCAGTTTTATGCGATTCGGGAAATGGAAAAAATCTCCGTAGGGAATGCATTAACTCGCGCTTTCAAAGCAGATTTCTTTTCTCTTTTATCCTGGCAGGTAGGAATGTACGGTTGGATGGCAATTGTTTATTTTGTGCTGTTCATCAATGAGCCATTGCCCAAAGATACATGGATATTTTGGTTTATGATGCAGTTGGCTATGCTTTTCGGTTTCTTTTGCGCTTATCCGATGAATGCTCTTCTTATAAAATTAGGTATAAAGAAAGGTATGTAAAATAAATGCAGATTCACTTAAAATGATAAGTATGAAATTACTTATTTTGAGTGAATCTGCATCTGTAATATTACTACTTCTGTTTTTTATTTCTCTTTTGGAGGTTACTTTTTCAATAGTTTGGGTATATCCGAAGGCTCTTGTGCCACTCGGATACCAGCTGCTTCCAAAGATTCAATTTTCTCTTTTGCCGAACCGGAACTTCCTGAAATAATAGCGCCTGCATGCCCCATTTGTTTTCCCGGAGGAGCTGATTGGCCGGCAATAAATGCAACCACAGGTTTAGTTACATTATTACGGATATATTCGGCCGCTTGTTCTTCCGCATTTCCTCCAATCTCTCCAATCAGGACGATTGCTTCTGTTTCCGGATCATTCTGAAACATTTCCAGCAGTTGGCGGAAGTGAAGTCCTACAACAGGATCGCCTCCTATGCCGATAGCGGTGGATTGTCCCATTCCATTAGCTGTTAAGTGATACACAATCTCGTAAGTAAGTGTTCCGCTACGGCTGATAACACCTACATTTCCTTCTAAAAAGACTTGTCCTGGTAAGATGCCAACCATGCTTTTTCCCGGAGAGATAAGTCCCGGACAGTTAGGCCCGATCAACATGGCGCCTTTTTGTTCGGCAAACCGATGCGCCTTAATCACGTCCAGTGTGGGAATTCCTTCTGCAATGCAGACTATGATACGGATGCCTGCGTCCGCTGCCTCCATGATAGCATCTGCCGCAAAACGTGCTGGAACGAAAATGATGGAGGTATTAGCCTTTGTCTGCTCGACAGCGTCATACATGGTGTTGAATACGGGGATTCCGTCCACATCTGTTCCTCCTTTGCCCGGAGAAGTACCCCCGACCACTTTGGTTCCATATTCTTTCATCTTTTTGGCATGGAAAAGCCCGTCTCTGCCAGTGATTCCTTGCACAATCAAACGGGTGGATTTATCTATTAGTATGCTCATAATTGCTTTATTTTTTAGTGATTTGGTACGTATTATGCTTTCAGAGCCATAAGAGCAGCCTCTTTCATCGTTGTGGCTATTTGGAAACGGCTGTAATTCCGTAACAGTTCCCGTCCGATATGTTCATTGGTGCCTGTAAGCCGGACGATGACGGGGACATTGCTGTTTATCTGCTCGAATGCCTGAAGAAGTCCCATTGCTACATCATCGCAACGAGTGATCCCACCGAAAATATTAATCAGGACCACTTTTACTTTCTCATCCTGCAATAAGAGTTTCATAGCTTCAATAACCTTGACAGGATTGGAGCTGCCACCGATGTCGAGAAAATTAGCAGGCTGACCGCCGTAAAGTTTAATCATGTCCATAGTAGCCATGGCAAGTCCGGCGCCATTTACCATACAACCGATATTGCCGTCCATGTGAACATAACTGAATCCTTTATCTTTGGCATCTGCTTCCACTTTTTCTTCTTCCGTCGGATCAAACAAAGCATGAATCTCCGGATGCCGATAGAGCGCATTGTCATCAAAAACGATCTTTGCGTCAATGGCCATTAACGTACCTTTCTTTGTAAGTGCCAGCGGATTTACTTCCACTAACGACGCGTCATTCTCCACAAAGATTTTATAAAGTTCCTGAAGGATGGCAGCCATTTTACCTGCCTGTTCCATTTGGGGGAAGAGAGTGAAAGCAGAACGCCTTGCCAGATAGTCGGGGAGGCCAATGAACGGATTGATTGAATATCGGATGATTTTCTCCGGTGTCTGACGGGCTACCTCTTCAATATCCATACCACCGGATGCACTCATCATCAGAACGACAGAACGTGTATTCCGGTCGATGGTATAGCTGACGTAATATTCTGCAGCAATATCAACCGCTTCGCTGACCAGAACTTGATTGACTGGAAGACCTTTAATGCTCATTCCGAGAATGTTCTTGGCTTCCTGATAAGCATCTTCCGTATTGTTTACCAGTTTTACTCCTCCGGCTTTTCCTCGGCCTCCGGTTAATACTTGTGCTTTTATAACCACTCTGTCTGTTCCCATCCTCCGGTATGCAGCCAGGACGCCTGCGGCAGTACGGCATAAAGTGTGCCTCTCGACAGGTATTCCGTACTTGGAGAAAATCTCTTTCGCTTGATATTCATGTATTTTCATGGCTCATAAATTTGAGTAAATGATTCCTATAATAAAAACAAAAGAAAGATTCGGAAAGTTTGCCGGAAAAGAAAAGTATCAGGGTGTTTTACAACATGTTCGTTTGTATTCCATTTATGGTTTTCATATAAAAAAAGCGTGTTGGCAATAGTTACCAACACGCTCTATATCACTTAAAGATAAAGTCTGCTTACGGATATTTATGCAATACCGTGAGCATTGACAGTACCGTCAATCTTTTTAATCAATCCTTGAAGTACGGCACCCGGGCCACATTCTGTAAAATCAGTAGCACCGTCAGCAACCATATTCTTTACTGATTGTGTCCAACGTACGGAAGCAGTCAGTTGGGCAACCAGATTCTTTTTGATTTCTGCGGGGTCAGTGTGAGGGAGTGCATCCACATTCTGATATACCGGACATTTAGGAGTATGTATTTCTGTAGTTTTGATAGCAGCTTCCAGTTCTATTTTAGCAGGATCCATCAATGGAGAATGGAAAGCACCACCCACTTTCAGCGGAAGAGCACGTTTGGCTCCGGCAGCTTTCATCAGTTCGCAAGCCTTTTCGATACCCGGTACAGAGCCGGAGATAACGATTTGTCCCGGGCAGTTGTAGTTGGCCGGTACGCAAACTTCACCTTCTGCATTTACTGCTGCACAGATTTCTTCTACTTTTTCATCCGGCAATGCGATAATGGCAGCCATGGTGGAAGGAGTAGCTTCGCAAGCTTTCTGCATAGCCATTGCACGTGCATACACAAGTTTCAATCCATCTTCAAAACTCAATGCACCGGCAGCAACCAATGCAGAGAACTCACCAAGTGAGTGGCCGGCAGTCATTTCCGGTTTGAAGTCGTCGCCCATGCAAAGAGCAGAAATAACAGAGTGAAGGAAAACGGCAGGTTGAGTAACCTTTGTCTGACGAAGATCTTCGTCTGTGCCGTCGAACATGATATCTGTAATGCGATATCCGAGGATATCATTTGCTTTTTCAAACAATTCTTTTGCTAAAGCTGAGTTTTCATACAGGTCTTTACCCATTCCTACAAATTGAGCGCCTTGACCGGGAAATACAAATGCTTTCATATTTTTATTATTTAATTGATTTTTAATTGCGGGTGCAAAGTTACGTATTTTTATGATACAACCGCACAAAAAGTACACATTTGTGCAACGGTGTCCGGAAAATGCCATAAAGGGCCGTTGCCATGGCCGATATTCAATTCTTTTCCTGCGATAATGGCTTGAGTGATATATGTTTTCGCATGCTGGATGGATTCTCGCATGGGGTAGCCTTTGGCAAGATAGGTGGCAATAGCGGAAGAGAGGGTGCATCCCGTTCCATGCAGATTATGGCTTTCTATTTTTTTCTCCTCATATATATGGTAGATAAATTCGGACGTATGCAAAAGGTCGCACATATTGTCTCCTTCCAGATGTCCGCCTTTTAGTAAGATATTAGTCTGATAATCATCCGTCAGCATTTTGGCAGCGGTCTGCATATCCTGAATGTTGTGAATACTTTTACCTGTAAGTACTTTTGCTTCATCAATATTAGGGGTGATTAGTGTGACAAGCGGTAAAAGTTCTTTTTTGATTTCTTCTATCGCTTCATCTGTCATAAGTTTCCTTCCGCTGGTAGACACCATTACCGGATCGTAAACGACGTATGCAGGTGAATATTTTTGTAGACAGTCGGAAATTACACGAACGATCTGAATGTCATTTATCATTCCTATTTTGATGGCAACCGGTTGCAGGTCGTCCATCACGGCTTCTATTTGTCCACGAACCATATCCGGAGAAATGGACTGTACGGCACGTACCCCCAGTGTGTTTTGTACGGTGATAGCAGTAATGGCCGATGCTGCATAGCCTCCTAAAGCCGAGATTGTTTTTATGTCTGCCTGAATACCTGCGCCTCCCGAACAATCGGAGCCGGCAATGGATAAAATGACTGGATGACGTTCCATTTTAGATTTTTTAATATTTACCCGACAAAGATAGAATAAAAAACGATAAGGTACAAAATGACATATCGTTTAAAATACAATAAGTACCTTTCCGGGTGTCTGTTGGAAAAGATATGAAAAGTACTGATAATAAAGCGTCCATCTAGTTTTTGTACTTTATACAATTACTCACCCGTGGAAATACTAAAATACATATTGTAATTCGTAAGATAACACTAACTATTCATATTGTAGAATGTATGATATGTATTTATATGAAAAACAATGTTTTATAGCATAGTTCTTATTTTTGTTTTGATGGTTTTTAGCCTCTATATTTGCATCGTCTTAAAGAAATAGATATGCAAAATTTACAGAAAAATACACCTTTAGCAAACAATCATATATCAGTAGACTGTGTAGTGATTGGTTTTGACGGAGAACAACTGAAAGTGTTGCTTGTAAAACGTGCAGGTGAGGATAATGGAGAAGTATATCATGATATGAAACTTCCCGGAAGTCTTATCTATATGGATGAAGCCCTGGATGAAGCTGCACAACGAGTTTTGTATGAACTGACAGGACTTAAAAATGTGAATCTGATGCAGTTTAAAGCATTTGGTTCTAAAAACAGAACGAGTAATCCGAAAGATGTACGCTGGTTGGAAAGAGCTATGCAGTCAAAAGTGGAGCGTATTGTTACCATTGCATATTTGTCGATGGTGAAGATAGATCGTACGTTGGATAAGAATCTGGACGATCACCAGGCTTGCTGGGTCGCTTTGAAAGACGTGAAAACACTGGCTTTCGACCATAATCTGATAATAAAGGAGGCAATGACTTATATTCGTCAGTTCGTAGAATTTAATCCTTCCATGTTGTTCGAACTGCTTCCGCGTAAATTTACAGCCGCACAATTAAGGACTCTTTTTGAATTAGTATACGACAAAGCCGTGGACGTGCGTAACTTCCATAAAAAAATAGCAATGATGGAATATGTAGTTCCTTTGGAAGAAAAACAACAAGGAGTGGCTCACCGTGCTGCCCGTTATTATAAATTTGATAAGAAGATATATAATAAGGTAAGAAGGTAGACCCTGTTCAAGTATCAAGTAGTAAGTATTAGGCGTTGAATGTTAAAGTATTAATAGTCGGACATTGAGCGTTAAATCGTAAATAGTAAATCGTTTAATCGTAAATAAAATTATGTTTCTATTAGGTTATGACATAGGTAGCTCGTCTGTAAAAGCGAGTTTGGTAAATGCGGAGACTGGTAAATGTGTATCCTCGGCATTTTTTCCGAAAACAGAAGCGAATATTATTGCAGTGAATCCCGGATGGGCGGAACAAGATCCTGAAAGTTGGTGGGAAAACTTAAAGTTGTCCACGCAGGCTATTATGACCGAATCCGGAGTTAGTGCCGCTGAAATTAAAGCCATCGGTATCTCTTATCAGATGCACGGATTGGTTTGTGTTGATAAGAATCAGCATGTATTGCGTCCTGCTATCATCTGGTGTGACTCCCGTGCGGTGCCATACGGTCAGAAAGCGTTTGAGACAATCGGGGAGGAGAGATGTCTTTCTCATTTGTTGAACTCACCGGGAAATTTTACCGCTTCCAAGTTGGCGTGGATTAAAGAAAACGAACCGGCCATCTATGAGCAGATTGATAAGATAATGCTGCCGGGCGATTATATTGCCATGAAGTTGAGTGGAGAAATCTGTACAACTGTTTCCGGACTTTCGGAAGGTATGTTCTGGGATTTCAAGAACAATCGGGTGGCTGATTTCTTAATGGATTATTACGGGTTTGATTCTTCTTTGATTGCAGATATTAAGCCGACTTTTGCTGAACAAGGACGTGTAAATGCAATAGCTGCCAAAGAGCTTGGACTGAAAGAAGGGACACCGATTACTTATCGTGCAGGCGACCAGCCTAACAATGCCCTTTCTTTGAATGTGTTTAATCCGGGAGAGATTGCTTCTACGGCAGGAACATCGGGAGTGGTTTATGGCGTGAACGGTGAAGTGAACTATGATCCGCAGTCACGCGTCAATACCTTTGCGCATGTCAATCATACCATAGATCAGACACGTCTGGGAGTATTGCTTTGCATCAACGGAACAGGTATTCTCAACTCATGGGTGAAACGCAACATTGCTCCCGAAGGAATATCTTATAATGAAATGAATGTGTTGGCTTCCAAAGCTCCTATCGGCAGTGCGGGAATCAGTATCCTGCCCTTTGGTAACGGTGCCGAACGTATGCTGAACAATAAAGAAATCGGTTGCAGTATCCGTGGACTGGATTTTAATACGCATGGCAAACATCATATTATTCGTGCCGCTCAAGAAGGTATTGTATTCTCTTTTAAATATGGCATTGATATCATGGAGCAAATGGGAATTCCTGTGAAGATGATCCATGCCGGACACGCTAATATGTTCTTGAGTTCTATCTTCCGCGATACTTTGGCGGGAATCACAGGAGCTACTATTGAGCTTTACGATACGGATGGTTCCGTAGGCGCTGCGAAAGGTGCGGGCATCGGTGCAGGTATCTACAAGGATAACAATGAGGCATTTGCTACGCTTGACAAACTGGATGTGATTGAGCCTAATGTGGCAAAACGCCAGGAATATGCTGACGCGTATGCAAAATGGAAATACCGTCTTGAAAAGTCGATGACCGGTAACATACCGGCTCCGGTTCTGTCTTCAGATAAATAATTAACAATTTAAATAATAACCATTTTAAAAATAAAAGAATTATGGCAACAAAAGAATTTTTCCCGGGAATTGAAAAGATTAAGTTCGAAGGTAAAGATAGTAAGAATCCGATGGCATTCCGTTACTACGATGCTGAAAAGGTTATCAACGGTAAGAAGATGAAAGATTGGTTGAGATTTGCTATGGCATGGTGGCATACTTTGTGTGCTGAAGGTGGCGACCAATTCGGTGGCGGAACAAAACAATTCCCTTGGAATAGTAATGCTGACGCTATACAAGCTGCAAAAGATAAAATGGACGCAGGTTTCGAATTCATGCAGAAAATGGGTATCGAATACTACTGTTTCCACGATGTAGACTTGGTTTCTGAAGGTGCAAGCATCGAAGAATACGAAGCTAACTTGAAAGCAATCGTAGCTTATGCAAAACAGAAACAAGCTGAAACAGGCATCAAACTGTTGTGGGGTACTGCCAACGTATTTGGCCATGCACGTTATATGAACGGTGCTGCTACTAACCCTGATTTTGATGTAGTAGCTCGTGCTGCTGTTCAGATCAAGAATGCAATCGATGCAACGATCGAACTGGGTGGTCAGAACTATGTATTCTGGGGTGGCCGTGAAGGCTATATGTCTCTTCTGAATACAGATCAGAAACGTGAAAAAGAACACTTGGCAAAAATGCTGACCATCGCTCGTGATTATGCTCGTGCCCGTGGTTTCAAAGGTACTTTCCTGATTGAGCCGAAACCGATGGAACCGACAAAACATCAGTATGATGTAGATACAGAAACAGTAATCGGATTCCTGAAAGCTCATGGCTTGGATAAAGATTTCAAAGTGAACATTGAAGTAAACCACGCAACTTTGGCTGGTCACACTTTCGAACACGAATTGGCAGTAGCAGTAGACAACGGCATGTTGGGTTCTATCGATGCTAACCGTGGTGATTATCAGAATGGTTGGGATACAGACCAATTCCCGATTGACAACTACGAACTGACACAAGCTATGATGCAAATTATCCGTAACGGTGGCTTGGGTAACGGTGGAACAAACTTCGACGCTAAAACTCGTCGTAACTCTACTGACCTGGAAGATATCTTCATCGCTCACATCGCAGGTATGGACGCTATGGCTCGTGCATTGGAAAGCGCAGCTGCTCTGCTGAACGAATCTCCCTATAAGAAAATGCTGGCTGACCGTTACGCTTCATTTGATGGCGGTAAAGGTAAGGAGTTTGAAGATGGCAAGTTGACTTTGGAAGATGTAGTTGCTTATGCAAAAGCAAACGGTGAACCGAAACAGACTAGCGGTAAACAAGAACTTTATGAAGCAATTCTGAATATGTATTGCTAATTAACCCCACCACAGATTACACGGATTGTTACAGATTAATTTTCTTCTCTCTTATTTTGAATTTTATCTGTGTCAATCTGTGAAATCTGTGGTGATATAAATCCAACTACTACAACACTACTTTATCTACTTATAACCATGATTAATACAACGAACGAGGGTAGTAAACTCTACCTATATTCGATAACCTCTGTCGCCATTTTGGGAGGACTGCTTTTCGGATACGATACAGCGGTTATTTCCGGTGCAGAGAAAGGCTTGGAGGCTTTTTTCCTTTCGGCCTCTGATTTTCAATACAATAAAGTAATGCATGGAATCACATCTTCCAGTGCATTAATTGGCTGTGTACTGGGTGGTGCTTTGTCCGGTATATTTGCTTCCCGTTTGGGACGTCGTAATTCTCTAAGGCTTGCTGCCGTACTCTTTTTCCTTTCAGCATTAGGTTCCTATTATCCGGAAGTCTTATTCTTCGAATATGGAAAGCCGAACATGGATTTGCTGATTGCTTTTAATTTGTATCGTGTTTTGGGCGGTATCGGTGTTGGACTGGCTTCTGCAGTCTGTCCGATGTATATTGCTGAAATTGCTCCTTCTAATATTCGTGGAACGCTTGTATCGTGTAACCAGTTTGCTATCATCTTCGGTATGTTGGTAGTATACTTCGTGAATTTCCTGATTATGGGCGACCATCAAAATCCTATTATTTTGAAAGATGCAGCCGGTGTACTGTCTGTTAGTGCTGAATCTGATATGTGGACTGTTTATGAAGGATGGCGTTACATGTTCGGTTCGGAAGCTTTCCCTGCAGCTTTCTTCGGTCTGTTGTTGTTCTTTGTTCCCAAGACTCCTCGTTATCTTGTATTGATACAGCAGGATGAAAAGGCTTATTCGATCCTTGAAAAGATCAATGGTAAGACAAAAGCACAGGAAATTCTTAATGATATTAAAGCTACTGCTCATGAAAAGACAGAGAAAATCTTTACTTATGGAGTGGCAGTAATTGTGATCGGTATTTTGCTTTCTGTATTCCAACAGGCTATCGGTATTAATGCGGTACTTTATTATGCTCCTCGTATTTTCGAAAATGCAGGTGCAGAAGGAGGTGGCATGATGCAGACAGTTATTATGGGTATTGTAAACATTGTCTTTACATTGGTTGCAATCTTCACAGTAGACCGCTTCGGACGTAAACCACTATTGATAATCGGTTCTATTGGTATGGCTGTAGGTGCATTTGCGGTAGCAATGTGTGATAGCATGGCAATAAAGGGTGTTCTTCCGGTACTTTCAGTGATTGTGTATGCAGCATTCTTTATGATGTCTTGGGGGCCGATTTGCTGGGTGTTGATCTCGGAAATATTCCCGAACACCATCCGTGGTAAAGCAGTGGCAATCGCTGTGGCTTTCCAATGGATATTCAATTACATTGTATCTTCTACTTTCCCGGCACTGTACGACTTCAGCCCGATGTTTGCATATAGTTTATATGGAATAATCTGTGTGGCTGCTGCCATCTTCGTTTGGCGTTGGGTGCCTGAAACGAAAGGTAAGACACTGGAAGATATGAGCAAACTTTGGAAGAAAAATAAATAAATTAGGTTAGTGTAATTTCATCATGCCATTATGACTTCGGTTTCTTGGCATGGTTCTACTAAGATTATGACATCGTACCAATGGTAGGGTGTCATAATTGTTTTTATTTGAAACTTTTGGGAACTACTATAAAGTTGAAAAAACATGAAAACATCTGCCACCTGCAACCAAACGCGTGTAATGCACTAATTGATAAATAGTTGGAGCGTTGCAGATACTGTTGCAGATAGGTTGCAGATCAAAGTATCTGCAACACAGTATAAACCTTACATAAGCCAATTCTCCAGTAAGCACTCATTGTATGGCTCTTGTTTATCCTATCAGTCAGTTTTACCTTTGCACAGAACTTAAAATTTTATTCTTATGGACTCTACTGATTGTTTTTTAGAGATTCTTTCTGCTTATCAGTCATCCGACAGTGGTTGCCAAGTCTCTCTTTTGGAGTATTGCCATCGTTTTGGCGTTGATTATTATAAATTCCTTGGCTGGTATCGTCATTACAAGTGTCAATTAACTAACCCCACTCCCCTTCTGGTGTGCAG
>NZ_GG774840.1:0-13066 GCF_000163675.1 Bacteroides sp. D22
CGGATCGTGTACCGGGCGTCCTCCCAGCGTCCTTCCCGTTTCAGCTCGCACCGTATCTCCGCCGTCTCGTTCACTTTCAGCTCCTTCGGGACGGGCATCGTCTCCACCGTGAACAGGTATTTCGTCTGAATATCCAGCCCGTCATTACAGGCTGCGACCAGCACGAGGGCGGCCACGATGTAGCAGCCCGTGAATATTCTATAAATCATTGTCCTCATATACAATTATATTATATAGCAGTTATCGAATCATGAAGCGGATTCCCACGCCGACCTGCGTGTGGAATTTCCCGCAGTCGCCGCCGAACAGCACCCGTTGGCGACCGTTTACCAGCAAGACAATCTTGTCCGTCACGTAGGCGGACAGCTCCAGCGTGAGCGCACCCCCGTAGATGAAATTGTCCTCATCCGTGAGCCGGGAGCCGTCCGGCAGCAGGCTCTCGCCCCAGTTCACCGTCTCGTACCCGGCAAGGGCGGACAGTCCCAGTGCGGCGAAGAACGTCTTCTTCCGGTCGGAAAGGAAGTTCAGGTAATAGCCGCCCTCGCCCGTGAACTGGCTCGCCGGATAGAGGCAGTCCCGGTAGCCGTACCGCTTCTCCAAGTATTCCACACCGACCACCCAATGGTGGGCGTTCTTCGTGTAGGTGCTCACCGCTATCCCGGCGTGGTAGCCGAAGCCGTCGCCGTTTTTCCAGCGCATGTTGTCCGACAGCCCGCCCGTGAGCTGTATGCCCCTCATTCCGGGCAGGCACCGTTGGGCGTGTGCCCGGTTCACATGCAGGCACACCCCGAAAAGCAGGATAATGAACAGTAACCTTTTCATCGCTTACTTGATTTTCAGTTCGTTAATCTGTTTTGCCGCCACGAGGTCGGCGTTCTCCACCCGGATGGTCTGGTGCCTACCGCCGTCCTTCTCGAACAGTTCGATGACCAGCAGCTTGTCGTCCGGTATGGTGAACTGCGGGACGGCATACACCGTGCGCACGTCGCTTTTCCCCTCCGTCACCAGCACCTCGTTGTAGCTGCGCACCGGGTCGATCACCCGTTCCTGAATGGCGGTGCGCTTCGGCACTTTCTTGTCCACGACCTTGAACCGGATAAAGTCCGTCCGGAAAGCCACGTTCGACCTGTTCCTCGTTTCCGTGTGGAAATAGAACAGCCCGTTGTGCGAGTGGACGGATTTCAGGAGGAACTGCACCCCGAAGCGTTTGCAGCCCAAGTGCCGGATCTCCCGCCTGTCCTCCTTGTAGATGCTCTGCATGATCAGCTTCACCAAGAGCGGGCTTTCGCCTGCCAGTTCCCGGAAATGGAGGTTCATGCGGGTATGCGAAAAGTCCGTCGTGTTCCCGTTCTCCAAAAAATCCTTCATCTCGATGTTCAGCATCTCCGGCTCATGCGCATACCGGGCATTGAACGAATAGAAACTTCCGTCCTCGCAGATAACGGAAAAGTTCGTTTCCCCCGGAAACCCCTCGGTGGTCGCCTTCACCCGGATCACGTTCTCCGCACCGTCCGCTTTCCCGGCGATAATCCAATTGCTTCCCAAGTCCACGTACCGCACCGCCGAGGGGAAGATGATATGCACCGTCTTGGCGAACGTCACCTGCACCCCGTGGGGCGTAACCATCTGCCGGTAGGGTAGCTTCCGTGTAATCCCCTGATACAGGTCGTTGCCCGTAACCCGCTGTATCGTATCATTCACTTGTGCGTTCGCACCCGTCACCATGCCCATAAGCAGGGCGACCCATCCAAAAATCTTTTTCATTTGTCCTTTCTTTTTAATGGTTTTATAATCTGTCGATCTATTGTTGTTTGGCGTAAAGCATCAGCTCATACCCCGCTTTCAGGTGCACCTTTACCGTGCGGAACTTCTTGGCAAGGTACTGGCTGCCGCCCTGCATCAGCCCACGGGTGATGTCCATCGCCACCTGCTGTCCGGCGCTCCGTGCGAACGAGATGCTCGTTCCCAACCCGCCGCCGATGTTCGCCATCGCCTCCTTTGCCGCTTCCTGTTCCAGTGATGAAGGGACAGACAAGCCTTTCTGCCCGTCACTGTCATACACCGCCAGCTCCACGGGCAGCAAGTTCCCCCGGTATTCGATGGACGACACCACAATATCCAGCCGTTCTCCCTGTACCTTTCCCGTACCCGCAACGAGCGTGTTCTGCGGAATCACAAGGTTTCCCGCTTGCAGCGGTTCGAGCAGCCTGAGCTTCACCGTCTGTCCGTCCATAATCGTCTGATCTCCGTGGATGCACGCCCGTATCGTGTTCTTCCCCATAGTGTACCCGCTGCCTACCGCCGTGTTGAAGCCGTAGTTCCTCGGCTGGCTGTACCGCCGCATGAACTCCGCATCGCTCAGGGGCTGTTGCAGCCCCGATACCGTCCGCTCCCGTGCCACCTGCACCGCCACGGCGGGCTGTCTTGGACTGTTGTCGTTCTGCACGGCTGCGCCGTCCTTCCCGTTCTGTCCCATGTACTTGGCGGCAAGCTCGTAGCTCTTCTCCATCAGCGCCACCTGATCATCGATTCCGCCCGCCTGCCGTTCCCTTTCTTCCAGCTTGGCGGTCAACTCCTCCACCTGCCTTTTCAGCTCCTCCTTTTCCCCGTCCACCTTCGGTTCCTCGTAGAACGAGCCGAGCTGACGGTTGATGTCCCGGTAGGCGGTAACGGAAGAACGGCTGCCGCCGCCATTGTCCGAATAGTCCCTGAACGGTTCCCGTTCCGGCTCGCTGTCCGGCAGTTCCATTTCCACCCCGTCCATATCGCTCTCTTCGGAGAAGGCGAAGTCCTCCAGCGAGCGCACCTTCTCCGCCTGCTGTTTCTCCGCCTGCGCCTGCTCGTAGGCTTTCCGCTTGTCGCCGATGATCCCGTCATTCTCCGGCAGGGGGATGTCGGCGTTGAACGCCCCCACGGTGTCCCGGTTCACGTCCCGCTCCTCCGAAGGTGCGAATATCAGCCACATCGAGCCGAGGAACAGCAAGCCCATCAGCGGATATACCATCAGCTTCTTCCGTTGCTGCAACTGTTTCGGCGTGAGCGGCTTGGCTGTCTTCTTCTCCTTTTTCCCGCCGCCCTTGTCCTCCTTCTTTCCGTTCCCCGTCTCCGGGGCTGCGGCATCCGCCACCGTCACGTGCTGCGTTGCCGTTGCTTTTTCTTGGTTCTGTTCTTCCATCATGTCAAAAATTTATGGTTGTCCTACATTCTGATTCTCCTCCCCGGAGGCTTCCTTCTGCCTGTCTCCCCGGTTTGCCGCTTGCCAGGCGGTTCCTTCCGTTCCCGTTTGAGCGATGCCGTGGGACTTGCCCGGTTGTCCGCCCGCAGGTGCGCAGCCTTCCGTTCCCGGCGGAGCAGCCACTCACTCAACTTCTCCACCAGTCCCATACCGTCCGCTTTCAAAAGGGTTGATAATACTGTCATTGGGTAATTGCAGGCGCCTAATATGCTCTATCCCCAGTTCCTTCCCGTCGTTCCTGCCGATGCGGTAGATGGAGGAGACGGTCATATAGACCGACAGTGAGCCGAACGCCACCAGCGTCACGAGGATGATTGCCACACGCATGTCGGGCGAGATACGCCCGGCGAGGCGGCGGAGCTTCCCGTCCGCCCAATCCTGCGCCTTTGTGATGAATTTCCTTATCATAGCCGTCAGCGTTTGAGGGTCTGCAAATCCTTGTTCTCCGTGATCTCGAACCCCTCGATGATGAAGCCCTGCGGGTTGTTGTCGCTCCTGACCGCATCCAGCAGGCGGCAGCGGGTCACAAGGCTGCGCTCCGTAACAGAGCTTTCCCGCAGGATGATCTGCCGGGCGAACGTCCGCACGCTGTACGGGTACTTGTCGAAGTCGCACCGCAGGCTGTCTATCTCTATCATCTGGTTGATGTTCCCCGAGATTATCCGGTTGTAATACCCCTTTTCCGAGAGGTCCTTGTAGTAGTTGAAGGCGCTCTTGTCCGCCAGCAGCAGCGAGCGTTTGATATTGCCCTCGATAGCCGACTTGTCGGGCGAGAGCGTGAAGAACAGCTCGTGGAAGCGGCGCACGTGCTCCCGTGCCTCCACCGGGCGGTTCTGCCGCACGTCCTGCGAGAGCGCCAGCATCAGGCTCTTGCCGTTGTCCAGCACGTAGATCTTCTGCCGCTGCGCCTCGGCGAAGCTGTACGACTTCCACAGGGCGAAGCCCGTCACCACGGCGCACAGGCAGGCGAATACCAGCGTGAAGAGCCGTATCTGCCTGAAGCTCGTTTCGATATTTTTCAAACTCTTAAATTCCATGTTTCCGGTTTTTTATTCGTTATGACTCATTTTCTTGGGGCATCCGCCGCTACTTGATGATTTTTCCGGCGATGTTCCCCACGGCGGCACCCGCACCCGCTGCGGCGACGTTGCCGACCTTGTTTGCGGTTTGGTTCATCGCACGGTTGGCTTGGCTCACCCCGCCCGCCATGATGATCCAGTTGGCGACCGTCGGGATGGTGAAGTACCCGAATATCCCGATGATTAAAAAGATGATGTACACCGTGTTCGAGCTGTCCGGGATGAAGGTCGGGTCGCTCATCGCCTCGATGTCACGGGTGAGCATCAGCACTTGGATGCGTGCCAGCACCGAGCTGAACAGGTCGCTCACGGGCAGCCACATGTAGATGGAGATGTACCTCGTTATCCACTGCGTGAGCGTGCTCTGGAACCCGTCATAGACCGAGAGGGCGAACGCTATCGGACCGAGGATGGAAAGGGCGATCAGGAAGAACGTCCGTATCGTGTCGATCACCAGCGCAGCCGACTGGAACAGCAGTTCGAGCAGTTCTTGGAACCACAGCCGGATGTTCCGCTTCATGTTGTATTCCGTCCGGTCGATGTACATCACCGCCATCGTCTTCAAGTCCTTGGGCGACCAGCCCAGCTCGTCGAGCTTCTTGTCGAAGTCCTCCTTGCTCGCCAGATATGCCTTCTCCGGGTCACGGCGGAACGCCTCCCTCTCCAGCGTCTCCTTCTGCTCCCGGTATCGGTTCATGTCGAAGGTCTGTGATTCGAGCATCCCGTGGCAGCCCTTCACCACGGGCGAGAGCACCGTGTTGATCGTGCCGATGACGAAGGTGGGGAAGAAGAGGATGCACAGCCCGATGGCGAACGGGCGGAGCAGCGGGTACACGTCGATGGGTTCGGCACGGGCGAGCGCCTGCCACACCTTGGCGGCTACGTAGAACAGCGCACCCAGCCCGGCAATTCCCTTGGCTACCCCCGTCAGCTTCTCGCAGAGCGGCATCATGTCCTGATACAATACCTGCAATATCTCATGCAGGTTCGTGAAGTCTATCGCTAACAACATAGTCCTATATTATATTTATGTACGTGAACATTATTATATATTGCCACTCTCACCAGTAACGGTCTTCCGCATCCCCGTAGAGAGCCACCACCCGGTCGGCGTCCTTTTTCTTCTTCGCCCGCAGGTAGCTCACCGAGATGTTCTTGTCCGTATAATACTGCACGAGGTTGCGGTACTCCAGCAGCCGCTTGTAGCTCTGGTCGATGATAGCCAGCCGTTCGGCATCCGAGAGCGACATCCCCGTCACGTTCACCACGTTCTTCAGATCTTGCAGGATGTCCGCGCTCTCGGAGAGCAGCTTGGCGTACCCGAACGAGATGGTTGACAGCTCGTCCGGCGTGTAGTTCGGGTCGCCGAGCATCTTCTGGTAGTTGCGCACGTAGATTTCCGAGATGTCCGCCACCATCTCGATGGACTTCTTCACCTTCACGCCGCCTTTCACCACGTCATGCACCGCCTTGAGCGCATCGTAATACTTCCGTCCCTGCTCGAATATCTTCGCCGTCTCCTTGAATCCGTCCAGCGTGTGCTGTGCGGTGGCGGAGGTCTCCACGATCTCCTTGGTCGTGTTGATGATGCCCTGCGCCAGATTGCCGGGATCGTGTACGACCCACTGGGCGTTGGCCGCACCTGCCGTCAGGCACGCTACGCCCACGATGATTGTCTTTATCGTTCTCATGTCCTTACTGTTTTAGGGTTCCGTCACTCTTTCTCCTGTACTCTCCGCCCGGCGACAGCCGGATGCGGTCTTTCTCCCGGTCATAGTCCATCATCACGGCGAAGCCCGTCTCGATGAACAGCACCCCTTCCGTTTCCCGGACGAGGTAGGTTTCCGCTTCACTGCCGCCCGTGTGGTTCCTGTGCATGACCGTCACACGGTACCTGCCGTCCTCTTCCCAGAGGGTGAAGGGCGGCTTTCCGCCCGTGCTGACCCATTCGCCGCACATCTTTTCCAACCGTTCCGGATTTGTCTCCTTGCAGGAAATGACAAACGCCAGCGCCGCCGTCACCGCCGACAGCAGCAGGATTAAATTCAATCGTCTCATCTTGATTCCGTTTTTTTAAGTTTTACAAAATTTTATTCTCTCCATATCGTTTAGCCGTTTGTACATCCAGCCGTTTAACTGTTTAACCGTTTGACCGTTTAGCCGTTTGGTCAATCATCCGACCCTTCAGCCGTTCGTCCGGTCAATCAACCACCCGTCCGGCAACCTGTCCGCCGCTCCCCGCCAGCGCATCGGCACATTATTTATACTTCGTCTCCGCCAGCCGCTTGATGGCAAGCTCCAAGTCGCCGCCCAGCTCTTCCGCCAGTGCGAACACCTCCGTCTTCTCGCTCTCCTCGGTGGTATAGGTCAGGTACTCGGCAGCCGACACCTCCGTGGCGTACACCGCCGACTGCACCCCGTTCAGACCGATCCAGACCTCCTTGTACTTCCGTCCGGGATGGTTGGCGAGGTTGATGGAGAGTATCTGCGACTTCTCCTTGTCCGTCAGACCGAGCATCGACTGGATGCCGTCGAACTTGTTCATGTACTTCTTCTGGTCCAAAAGGATCTTGCAGTCCGAGTTGGTGATGATAGCCTCCTTCACGATGGGGGACGAGATGATATCATCGACTTCCTGCGTGACGACAATCGCCTCGCCGAAATATTTCCTGACGGTCTTGTAGAGATATTTCAGGTACTCGCTCATGCTCGGCGAGGAAAGGGCTTTCCAAGCCTCCTCGCAGATCAGCATCTTCCGCACCCCTTTCAGGCGGCGCAGCTTGTTGATGAAGGCTTCCATGATGATGATCGTAACCACGGGGAACAGCTCGGCGTTGTCCTTCACGGCGTCGATCTCGAAGACGATGAACCGCTTGTGCAGCAGGTCGATGTTCTCGTTCGAGTTCAGCAGGAAGTCGTAGCGCCCGCCCTTGTAATACTGCCGCAGCGTGGTCAGGAAGTTGTCGATGTTGAAGTCCTCCCGGCTCACCTTGATGTCCCTTGCAGCCAGCTCCTTCCGGTAATCGTTCAGCATGTACTCGTAGAAGGTGTCGAACGAGGGGGCGATGTCCCGGTTCTGTTGTATCCGGCGGATGTACGCCGACACCGCACTGCCCAGCTCGCCGCTCTCCGTCTTCGTGACCTTCTCGTCCTCGCCCTTCCACAGCGCCAGCAGCAGCGTCTTGATGCTGTCCTTCTTCTCCACGCTGAACTTGTAGTCGTCCGTGAAGAAGGGGTTGAAGCTGATGGGCTTCTCCTCCGTGTACGTGTAGTAAATCCCGTCCTCGCCCTTGGTCTTGCGGTGGATCAGCTCGCACAGCCCTTGGTACGAGTTGCCCGTGTCGATCAGCACGATGTGGCTGTTTTGCTCGTAATACTGGCGCACGAGGTGGTTCATGAAGAACGACTTGCCGCTCCCGCTCGGACCGAGGACGAACTTGTTGCGGTTCGAGATCACCCCTTTCTTCATCGGCAGGTCGCTGATGTCCAGATGCAGCGGTCTGCCCGTCATCCTGTCCGCCATCTTGATGCCGAAGGGCGAGAGCGAGTCCTTGTAGTTCGTCTCCTCGGTGAAGAAGCACAGGGCTTGCGGGATGAACGTGTAGAAGCTCTCCTCGAAGGGGAAGTCCCCCTCGTTGCCCGGTATCGCCGCCCAGAAGAGCGTGGGCACGTCCACCGTGTTGTGCCTCGGCTTGCACTCCATCAGGGCGAGCTGGCTGCCCACCTCGTTCTTGATGCGCCTAAGCTCCTCCCGGTCGTCGCTCCACGCCATCACGTTGCAGTGGCAGCGCACCGAGGTCAGCCCTTTCGAGTGCGCCTCGTTCAGGTATTCCTCGATCCATGCCTTGTTGATCTGGTTGGAGCGGGAGTAGCGGGAGAGCGAGTGCATGTTCCGGGCGGTCTGCTCGAAGCGTTTCAGGTTCTCCCCGTGGTCGTCGATGAAGATGTACTGGTTGTAGCAGTGGTTGCAGTCCAGCAGCAAGCCCACCGGGGCGGCGAACGACAGGCGGCAGTCCGAGCGGTCGGTCGAGAGCCGCTCGTAGCGGCTGTCCGTCGCCACCTTGCCCGGCAGGTCTTCCGTGTCCGAGAGGGTGTGCAGGCAGAGGATGTCGTCGCCGATGCGCATCTCCTCCGGGTTCAACTGGATGTCCTTCAGCACCGTCGTGTCGTGCTGCGAGAGCGAGAGGTACTTCTCCACGATGCCCGCCGACCGTTCCGTGCCGGTGATCTCGTCCGTCGTGAGGCGGCGCAGCGTAACGAAACCGCTGTCGTTCATGATCTTCTCGAACTGCCCGACGGCTTCGAGGAACCTCGTAACCGTCTCCCGGTCCTCGATCTCCTTGGGGACAAGCCTGCCCTTGCAGAGGGTGGAGAACGTGCTTTCCTGACGGCTCCGTGCCTTCGTCGTCTTGGTAAGGAACAGGTAGCAGAAGTGGTTCAGGAACGGGCGTTCGTTGAAGTGCCTCTCAAAGCTCCGGCTCAGGAAGCTAAGGTCGTCCCTGTCCGTTTCCGGCCGGTACTTCTCCTCGATGAAGAAGTCCTGCTTGTGCACGATGGAATACTCCGGCAGCACCTTCACCGCCTTGTGCCAAGCCGAGTGGACCGCCTCGTACTCGCTTCCCGTGACGGAGAACAGTTCCGGCAGTTCCACCCTGAAGGCGACCGTCACGTCCGCCTCCTTGCTCACGATGCAGCCGTTCTCCACCGCCAGCAGCGGGAACTTGCTTTCGAGCGTCGCCGCTTTCATTACGTTTCTCATTCTTGCCAGTGTTTAAAGGTGAATAATCGGGGGATTTTCAGGCGGTTCACCACGTACCTCGGATGCCGCCTGCGGGCGGCTGCCTTCATCAGCCCGTGCGTGCCGTACCGGGCGTTCAGCCGGAAGGTCAGCCATACCAGCAGCGTAGCCGCAGCCACGCCGAAGCCGATGCACACCCACTGGTTCACGCCCGCCATGTACAGGATGACGAACACCACGAACACGGCGAGCAGACCGCCGCAGAAGATGAAGAGGTACTGGCTTTCCAGCCCCTTGAACTCCACGTTCCTGCCGATCCCCTTGTTGATTTCCAAGTCCATAGTCCGCTGTTTTACAGGAAGAACGAACGGAGGATGGTAGCCGCCACGATCAGGAAGATGCAGGCTCCGAACCAGCTTGCGGCGACTTTGCTCACGTCCGGATCGCCGGCGCTGAACTTCCCGTACACTTTCACCCCTCCGATCAAGCCGACCACCGCACCGATGGCGTAAATCAGTTTTGTCCCCGGCTCAAAATACGAGGTGACCATCTGCGTGGCTTCGGTGATGCCCGCCTGCCCGTTTCCCTGCGCCATTGCGCCCACGGCAGCCAGTATGCAGGCCGCCGTAAAAAAGATTCTTTTCTGTTTCATTTGTCTTTAAAATTTTAATTAAACATTATGGTTGTCCATCAGCCGGGCGACACGCTCACGTGCGCCCTCGAACTCGTCCAGCATCGCCTCCCAGATGTCCGACCCCATCACGGACGGCAGCACCTCACGGGCTTCCCGCTCCGCCTTTTCGTCCGCATTGTCCGACACCAGTACCCGGCGCACCTTTTTCAGGTCATCGAAGGAGTACCCCGTGGCGAAGTCGGGGTTGCCGTCCGGGTAATAAGCCCCTAATTCCTCTTCCTCCTCCAGTTCCCGGATCTCCTCCGGCGTGGGTTCATAGTCCGTTTCCTCCTCGTCCTCCTCCGGCTCGATGTCGGAGTAGTCCGCCCCGTCGTCCTCCGCTGCGGGTTCGTCCACGGCTCCGGCTGCCGCTTCCTCCCCGTCCTCCGCTCCGAAGGGCAGGTAGGTGCTTTCGCCCATGACCGTGTACGGCTCGCCCGGTTGCCCCGGCTCCTTTCCCGTTCCCTCCGTGTCTTCGTCCGTCTCCGCTGTCCCGAATATCCCGGCGATGTCCTGCCGGTAGTATTTCCACAGCACGACAAGGTAATAGAGCAGCAGGACGGTGAGCGATAATTTCAGTATCATGCCGTTTCCTCCTTCCTTTTTAAAAGAGGTTCTCCAGTTTCCCGACGTATGCCGCCTCGATCTCCTCCCGGTATTGCTCGAAGTGCTGCGCCAGCACGTTGTCGATGTATGCCGAGAGCGACACCTTGCCGCCCGTCAGCATCACCGAGATTTTGGCGATGCGCTCGTGGTATTCACGCCTCACATAGACCGGCTTGCCGTAACGGGCGGGGATGTCCATGCCTTTGAGGAAGGTCGTGTCGTAGTCCGCCTGCCTTGCCTTGCGCCGTCTTGTGTCCGCCGTCTTCCCTTCCTGCGCCTTCTCCACCGGCACGGCGGTTTCCTCCTTTCCGGTTCCCGGTTCTCCCGTTCCCGCCGCCTCGCCCGCCATCATCCGCATCAGCAGCTCCTCGTCGATGGGCTTCTCATTCCGCTGCTTCTTCATAGCCTTCCAGTTTGAGGATGGTTGCTATCTCACGGGTCAGTTCGGGGATGCCGCTGCCTGCCAGCATCCGCCTGTCGGGAGCCAGCAGCGTGGAACGGAACACCGTCCGTCCCGTGCCGTCCGCCTCCTTGCGGAAGCGTTTCGTGTCGGGGATGCGGGTTTGCAGCATCGGCAGCCCCATGTCGGCGACCACCTGCCCGTACTTCTCGTACAGCCCGCTCGTTTCCCGCTTATCGACTTGGTTCCAGAAAAGGTAAAGCCCCTTCAGGCGGCTCGTTTCCTTGCCCAGCATCATCCGTTGCAGCACGTCGAGGAAGGAGAGCGTGCTCTCCAATACCGCCTTGTCCGCACTCACCGGGGCGAAGATGTAGTCCATCTGTGCGATCGTGCGCAGGATGCCCGCCGAGTTCACCGTGCCCGGCAGGTCGAAGAAGAGCAGGTCGTAGCAGCCTTCCGCCGCCAGCTCCCTTGCCGTGTCGGGGGCTTGCTCCACCCGGCACTTGCGCACCGGATAGGCGGCACGCCCCGGCTGCCGCATCTGTTCGTAAGCCGCCCGTTTCAGGTATTCGTTCTCCAGTACCGCCCGGCTGTCCCGTTCCCGCATCTCGTACAGGCTGTACTGCGGGAAGTCGCAGTCGATCACCGCTAACGGACACCCCAAGCGGTAGTGCAGGTAGCCCGCCACCAGCACCGTGATAGCCGTCTTGCCGCTGCCGCCTTTCTGTGTGGCGAAAGCCACGTTCAATGTCTGTCTGTCCATATCGTCATTCTGTTGGTTATTCATCCGGCTGCCCGTGCAGCCGCTTCTCTGTTCACTCAATCTGTCAGCTTTTCAGCCACTTTGCCGTTCATTCATCCGTCCGTTCATCCGTTCAGGCATCCGGTCATACATTCAGCCCGGCATCCGGCTGTCCACCCAATCATCCGGCTGTCCGCTTGTCCGGCTGTTCAGCCGTTTGACCGTTTAGCCGTTTAGTCATTTAGCCAATCATCCGTCCGTTTGTCCGGCAAGACCGTCAGTCGTTCGGCTGTCCGTCCGGTCGGCTATCCGGTTGTTTCCTTGTCTATCCGGATAGTCGTTTCACCGCTTCCACGGCGCAAAGGAATATCAAAATACCGGTAGTTTATCCGTTTGATTATCAGCGTGTCGTGCATTGTCTTTCCACCCGTAGGTTTGTCGCATCCGGGCATGGTGTCCGGACGGGAAAAGGGCTGTTACTTTGCAGGCGGAAACCAAAATGGAGTAAGAATGAAAAAGAGCGGCAACCGCCCGAAGGAGTGCCCCGGCACTCCGCAGCAGGCAAGGGCATCCCCAATCTGTCCGGCAGGACGGATTTTATTTTCAAACGAAAATGGCAAGTTGTGTGCTGCGGCACTCGAAATGAATTTCGTGCCTCACCACCACCTTGCCCCCTCGATGTGGCATCCCCCTCCGGAGTCGGGGGATGCTCACGGGGGAGAGCCGTAGGCATACGGCGTTTTCAGACCATGTTTCACTTAAAATTTTACAGGATGATGGACAATCAGAAGAAGTATGCGGGCAACCACGGGCGAAAGCCCAAGCCCGACAAGATGCGCCACCGCTACGTGTTCCGTCTGGACGACGAAGACAACGCCCGTTTCCTCGCGCTTTTCGACGAGTCGGGCAAGGCGACCAAGGCGGAGTTTATCGTTTCCGCACTTTTCGGCAGGAGATTAAGGTCATTAAACTGGATAAGGGGACGCAGGATTTCTACATGCGCCTGACCACTTTCCACTCGCAGTTCCGTGCCATAGGCACGAACTACAACCAATGCGTGCGTGCGCTCAAATCCAATTTCTCGGAGAAGAAAGCCCTCGCTTTCCTCTACAAGCTGGAGCGGCACACCCTCGAACTGGTCGAGTTAAGCAAGCGGATTTCCGCACTGGTGGAGGAGTTCCAGAGCAAATACCCCGTCCGATGATAGCCAAGATCTCGCACGGCAGCAGCCTGTACGGGGTGCTTGCCTACAACCAGTTGAAGGTGGACGAACGGCACGCCGACGTGCTTTTCACCAGCCGGATTATCGAGCCGCAGGGCGATAACCCATACACGATAGGGCATCTTTCCCGCTCGTTCGGTGATTACCTGACAGCCAACCGCAAGACCGAGAAGCCCGTCCTGCACATCTCCCTCAATCCCGACCCGAAGGATTGCTTGAGCGAAGAGCGGTTTGTCAGCTTGGCGGAGGAGTACATGCGGCGCATGGGCTTCGGCGACCAGCCCTATATCGTCTATCGCCACAACGACATCGGGCGGGAGCACCTGCACATCGTCTCCGTCCGGGTGGACGAAACCGGGCGGGCGATTTCC
>NZ_GG774839.1:0-14392 GCF_000163675.1 Bacteroides sp. D22
AACAGTTATTACACACGCAAGAAGAAACATAAGCTATTCTGCAAGCGTGCAGGAATAGAGCCGACTATCGGGCATTTGAAATCAGACTTTCGTTTAGGACGCAACTTTTATAAAGGTGTGTTCGGGGATGTTGTCAATCTGCTCTTAGCCGCAGCAGCGTACAACTTCAAAAGAGCCATGAGGGTTCTTTGGCTACTTGTTGAAAAAATCTGCGGGACACTGTTTTCTTGCAATATCCCGCAGATGAGTACTTTTTAAGGGACGACTAATTAGTACTTATTACTTATTTCTAAATTACTCATTTTATCAGTAGTGCGGAAGGGGAAATCAGGATACTCGTAAAGACTGAAGCGAGGTTCGGTTTCTCCTTTCGTATAATTCCAGATAGAAGCATAATCTTCCGGATCTTCTCCCATCTTGGCTAATTGGCGCAGATAAGCGGCCAGTGATTTATTTTCTACAATATAAATCTGTCCCATCTGGTCGATAATCGGGCTATGATGACGAGTGCCGTCATGTTCGAAGCGTAGAATCCGTTTTCCTTCTTCCGTCAGTCCCACCAATTGGAAGGTCATACTCTTACCGATAGCCGGCAAATTCAATACACTGCGATCCGTAGCAAGGAAAGGCAAATGATGTTTTCTCATGAAATGTCTTAATTGCTTGGCAACATCTTCTTTCGTCTCCTCTTCCGTTCCGACTTTCGTCTCTAATATTTTGTATAATTCCTCCGCCTGTTCCAGTGTCATCCGACCATAAATCTTTTCCTCCTGTTGTTCCTGCATCGAACGGCTGTTGGGAGCAAATACTGCATAATTCTCATTGAATCCCTTCACCGAGAAAGTATAATAACATACCACGCCCAATGAATTGAGCACCTGGCGAAGCCGTGTCGTATGTCCCCGACGCGAAGCAGCCACTGTATATACCAACTGATTCGTGATGATCCATCCGGCAGAAAGAATCTTCCGAATCGCCTCTTTAGCTTCAGGCGTGACCTCCAGCGGAGTCTGAAAATGAGTCTGGATAATAAACTGTTTCACCCCGATAGCCGAAGCCTTTTCTTTGAATTCCCGCAGAATATCCACCAATCCGTCATTGATACGCATCGGCAAATAAGCCAACAACCGTGACCCCAGCCGTACTCGTTGCAATTCCGCATATTTCTCTCCTTCCGGTCGTTCGAGATTTGCCTTCTGCTTGCGTACCGCCATCCGATACACCGCATCCAAAATATTCTGAAGCGTCTTATTCTGACTCATCAGCGCATCGCCCCCTGTAATCAGAATATCCCGCAACTGTGTATCCTCTTCAAAATAAGTCATCAACCGGCGCAACTTACGATCCCATGACTCCTTCGGGCGTAAAGACTCAAACTCGAAATTCAATCGTTCGCTTTGGAAATCATACATCCGCTGGCAAGAAGCACAAAGTCCCCCGCAAGCCCTTCCCATCGTGTCAGGAATGAGAATAGCCACCTCCGGATACCGGCGATGAATATTATGTCCGTCCGGCAGAAGCCATCCCGCAGCATTAGGTTTACCAACCTCCACAATATCCTCCTTTTCCCACGCACGAATATTTCCATACGTCTCCACCAATCGTGGCGAATACAGAATATAACTCCGGATAGCCTCATCATTATACCCATATCCTGTAATATTGAGTAGCGATAAATAATAAGGAGTCGCAAAAAACGGCATTCCCTTCTTCCGTGCCCGATAAAGCAAATACATCGTCTCCGAAGAAAGAGAATTCCCCAGGAACCGATTCAGTTCTCCCGGACTCTTCACAGCCATCGCCAAGTGAAAGCGGAAATCATTCCACCACTCACTTACCAACCTGTATTTCTCCTCATAACTCATTCCCTCCTCAAAGTGGAAACGAACCGAAGGCTTCGACTTCCTGTTCTCAATCTTCTGAATCAGCAAGTGCAACATCCGCTCCTTATTTTCATCCCGTATCTCCCGTACCTCTTCATCCAGTCCGGTTTCCCACCGGTCATTCCGACTTTTGATACGCTGCGGTGACGGCAAAGGCACAACTTCTCCCTTCAACCGTTTAAACATCTGAAAAATTTCAATAAACAAATCCGTCGGCATCTCCATATTCTCCAACGTCCCCGTCAGAAACTCATAAAGCAGCCGAATAGTCTGTACTGACATATCCTGTCCCGTAGACAGTTCATGGACATTCTGCCCATCATAATGGAGTAAGAGTCGAATTTGCTCCCTCGCCTCCTCCGCAGCTTCGTTTTCTATCCTGCAAGTCTCTAACAACCGCAGTATTCCAGTCTTGAAATCCTCAACAGTAGAGCTCTTATCCGCTATCTCCACTATCTCCGGAATCTCCTGACCATAGATTTGTTTCAACTGTGAAAAAGTAAGTGTAAGCATTTTCTTTTGTTTCATAAGCAATCTATCAATTTTTAAATTATATAATAAGCATTTTAAGTTTGAACGACCTCCCTTCCCCCGAACTATATGTCTCAAATCCCGAACAGCATCTCATCCCCTAAGTATCCTCCATCCATAACCTACCAACATAATCATCAAAGCGCAACATAATACACAATCACACCGCATAGCACTCTACACTGCATAGCACTCCACGCCGCATGGCCTCCCGGCCTCGTCTGCACGGCGTCAAGCGGAGGTTTCATTCCCGGCGTTAAGAAGGGCAGACTGTTTGAGCGAAGCGAGTTTCTGCCCTTTAGCCGGGGATGAGACCGGAGTAGCCGGGCAGACGCAGCCTTGATTTTTTCTTTTTGGTACTTTTTCTTTTGTATCAAGACAAAAGAAAAAAGTACATAAAGATAACAAAAAAAGCGGAAGTACAAAACCCCCGCTTTCTCTATCATATTAATCTTTACGCTTTTCTAACATTTAACGCGACTTATTTTTTCGTTTCCGTGTCGTCATCCTTCCGTTTCGGTTCCTTCTTGGCAAGTAGAACGATATTATACACATAATCCGTCATCCACTGCTCCGAGTATCCCAGACGCTCTTTGTATTGGCGGATAGCCGCAGCCGTCTTATGCACATCATCCGCTTTCCATACCGTCTTGGTGCAAACATCATGCACCGTCTTCTGCGTCATGCCATACAGAGCCTTTTTAAAGATCGACGGCATACGGAACTTCCACTGCATCAGATTTCCCATCAACATCATCAGATCATTAGAAAATCCCTGATACATGAACAAATAAGATTGAATATCATTTTGAGTGCGGCAGTTACGTTTTACGGAAGCGTCGATTTCCTTGAAGAAATTCTCATTCAGCCCATAATCCTGCATCAGCATTTTGCGTGATGCAGACTTTTCGGCCAATCCCAGTTTACCGTTTTGAGTAGGCACTTTAAACAAACGTTTGAAGTTAGCTACGTCCGGCAAGAATCGGATATTGGTGATACCTAAGTTTGTGGCGATCACTGACTGGAAATACACCCGGGTCAGTGAAATGAAATCTTCTACATTGCCGACTTTCGTTTCATCGGATTTTTTCTTGAATAAACCAAATAAGCCCATTGTTATATTTACAATTTTACAATTTACAATTTACTATTTGAGTGCGTGGAAGGTATATAATATAACTACCATCTGTCAATTTCCGTGCAAAGGTACAAAAACAGTTGGTTTTCACCAACATTCCAAGTCCTTTTCGATGTCCGGCATAGACTCTTTCTTAAAAACAGGACTTTGGATACCGGCTTTCTTTTGTGCCCGGTAATCATTTAACAGGCGGATCGCATATTTTCCAAGGAAGAGGATCGCGATCAGATTGCAGATAGCCATTAATGCCATAGTGACATCTGCCAGGCTCCATACCATATCCAATGTGGCAAGTGACCCGAAGAGCACCATGCCGCCCACTAATATCCTGTAACCATGAAGCACCCACTTCCGGTGAGTGATAAAGCGGATATTGGCCTCCCCGTAATAATAATTTCCCAGAATACTGCTGAAAGCGAAAAAGAAAAGAGCCACAGCAACGAAGACGCTGCCCGAAGAACCGATCTCGTTCGTCAATGCCTGTTGAGTCAACTGCACCCCATTGGTCGATCCATCCAGCGGAGCACCACTAAACAGAATGATAAAAGCCGTACAAGTACAAATCAATAATGTATCCGTAAATACTGCCAAAGTCTGTATCAATCCTTGTTTCGCGGGATGACTGACATGAGCCGTGGCAGCCGCATTCGGAGCCGATCCCATACCGGCCTCATTGCTGAAGAGTCCTCTCTTGATACCTTGCATCAATGCCATGCCGACTCCTCCTGCCAGTGCCTGTTCCCAACCGAAAGCATGACTGACAATTAGCGCGATGACGCCCGGTAAATGAGTGATATTGAGTATAACAATCACCAGCGCCAACCCCACATATCCCAATGCCATAACCGGCACGATAATGCTGCTGACACGGGCAATGCGTTGAATACCTCCGAAGATGATAACCAACGTCAGCAATGTCAGTACCCCTCCCAATATAATATGATTGACCCCGAAAGCATGCTCCGCAGCAGCACAGATGGTATTGCTCTGTACAGAATTGAAAGCAAAACCGAAAGTGATGCTTATTAATATGGCAAAAAGCATTCCCATCCACGGTTGCTTCAATCCCTTCTTCATATAATAAGCAGGACCTCCGATGAATGAATCCTTTCCGCGTATTTTGTATAATTGCCCTAAGGTAGACTCGATGAAAGCACTCGAAGCCCCTAACAGTGCGATGACCCACATCCAGAAAATAGCTCCGGGACCGCCGATAGCGATGGCGGTAGCCACTCCCGCAAGATTTCCCGTACCCACACGGCTGGCGATAGAGATAGCGAATGCCTGAAAAGAAGATACATGTTTCTCTCCCTGCTTCCCTTTGCCCGCAGATTCGCTTAACAGTACGATCATTTCGCGAATCATGCGGAATTGTACGAAGCGTGTCCGTATGCTGAACCAGACAGCACATCCCAATAACATGATAATCAGAATATAGGTCCAGAGTATGTCGTTAATCTCGTTGATAAAGGTCATAGTTAAGTATTAAGTATTGTTTGTGGTTATTCGTTTTTTATTCGGAAGTAGAATTTATGATTTTCGAATACGGGTTCCACAATATCATAACGAACAAATTTGGCGAGCAGATGTTCAGCGGCACGTCGTGAAAGTCCGGTTTGGCGACAGTAGCGGTTGAGTGAGAGTAAAGTGCCATGCTCCAGTTGTTCGAGCAGGAGCTGTTCACGTTCGGTGTAACGGATCAGTTCGCCACGGGGGCTGTCGCTCTGTTGCCATACACGGAGATGTATAGGTGTTGCCAGAATATTTTCATCCTTGATGCGGAGATAGGCTAGAGGTTTCCCGGTTTCGTCTTTGGCGTAAACCGGTTTATGCGGAGTTTCTTCGATGGTCGCTACCAACACTTGTCGTCCCTCCACTATATATGTTTGCAATGTGTATTCCACTTCCGGCACACAATAAAGTTGTGCGGCGGCTTCAATCATATATTTTTCTTCTTCGGAGCGTACTCCCGCGATTTTTCCATTGTCTTTTACGCCAATAAGTAATCTTCCTCCGTCCGTGTTGGCAAAAGCCGAGAGTGTTTTGGCAATTTTGCGTGCGTCGGAAATTTCGAATTTAAAGTCCTGTTGCTGGTGCTCCCCTTCAGCAATCAATGCATGTATATAATCGGTATCTGTAAGCAGTTTCATGGCTACAAAGGTAGGTAAAAATGGTGAAAAGCCCCTTTTTTAGATATTTTTCGAAGAATATTTCAAAAAAAATATTGATTTTATGCTTTTATTTCGGGAAACAGTGTATTTTTGCGGCACATTATTAACGAAAAAAATAAAAGGATTATGAAAGAATTGGTAGAAAAGGTAGCAGCTCTGTATGCTGACTTCTCAAAAGATGCTAACGCACAGATCGAAAACGGTAACAAAGCAGCAGGAACTCGCGCTCGTAAAGCTTCTTTGGAAATCGAAAAAGCAATGAAAGAATTCCGTAAAGCATCTTTGGAAGCTTCTAAGAAATAATTTAGAAGACTACTAAGATATCGAAAAGGGGCTGTCTAAACTTGTTAGACAGCCTCTTTTATTATAATACATGAAAATATATACACGAACTTTAAACTTCTTCGCACACCACCATTTTCATCCCTTGATAAACGACTATAATTTTGTGCAGCGTCGTTGTTCCGATTGCTTTTTGCACCGTTTCACTGGCGGCATAGCGGTTGGCTTGTGTGATAGCCTCTTGCCGGAGTTGCTCCACCTTTTCGTCACTATCCTTTCCTTTGGCATACTTCAGTTCGATAATGTAGGAATGGAGCATATCTTTATAAATATCCAGTAAGGGAAACATGAAAATGTCGGCATATCCTTCCTGATTCTCCTGTTCGGAGATGGGGCGATAGAAACGGTTCTGTGCGGTCATAGCCAACGTAAATCCATGTACGTATGCTTCGCCTTTTTGCTTGTCGCGCTGGGAAGAATATCGGTGCAGACATTCGGCAATATAGTCGAAGTAGGCTTTCCAGTCGCCACGATAAGCCATAGCGGATGCCAGTTTCCCTTTTTCCCAGTTGTCAAAGCGGAGGTCCGCTTCGTTGTAGGTATCTAATAAGTAACTGTACAATTGTTCACGCACTACTTGATTGGGAATAGTCAACTTCGTTTCTCCTTCTAAAGTACCGCTGATAGTCAACATTCCGAAATAGAATAATAGGCTGGTAAAGTTATCCGGTTCTGCAACTGTTTCGGCTGGAAAACCTGTTTTCAATTCGCCGGTGACATATCCCTGTTGCACCAACGTCTGAATGGTCGAGGCATCATGAGCAAATTCTTTGTCTTTGCGGATCAACATTCGTAGTTTGTTGTAATCCACGCGGATGTTTTCTTCTACCATATTACGTGGCATATAGCCTCCATTCCGGATGTAATTATCCACAAAGTAGAGTACCATATTGGAGTTGTACATTGTAGTGCTGCCATAACTTTGTTCTGCAAAACAGTAATTATCATACCAGGGCTTCATGGCTTCTATCAGCTCGTCGGTAGAGTGGTGAAACTGGCAGGTAGTGGCATAATAATCCAGCATTGCGCGCACCTCTTCTTCGTTGAATCCGGTCATTTCATTAAATTCCGGAGAGAGCGAATAATTGGTGCCGATATTGAATCCGCTGGTGAGATCGTCCATTGTGACGGGGCTGACACCTGTTACGAAGCAACGTTTGATCGTAGAATAAGTGCCTGCTTTCACCGTATCGAAGAAGCTGCGCAGATAACCTGTTCCGTGCGTTTCGCTTTTATAATCTTCGAGGCAGGAAGGTTCTGATAGGATTTTGTTTGTAAAGTGGTCGTATTCATCAATGAACAGATAAATCTGCTGATTGGTTTTGACACATTCTTTATATAGATAATCCAGTTGTTCTACGGCTCCCTTTTTCTTATTCATTTCTTCCTTTATCCCTTCGGGAAGATATTGGGCGTAGACATCGCAGAAGAAATTGAATTCTGTGTTGCAATGTGCGTCCAATGATTGCCGGTAACTATTCAATTCGGCATTAACTACGGCAAAGTTCAGATAAATGATGAGATATGAATTTCGTTCGGGAGTGGGATGCTTTCCTATGTACAGGTCGCCATACCATTTCTCAAACTTGTCCGCTTCTAATATGTTATAATAATGGTGGAGCATGGAGATCGTTAAGCTCTTTCCGAACCTTCGCGGGCGAATGTAAAAGAAATACTTGTTCGCGTTCTCTATAAGCGGGATATAATGTGTCTTGTCCACGTAATAACAGTCGTCTTCGCGGACATCGATAAAGTTCATCATTCCGTACGGAATACGTTTGCGCTTTACTGGTTGGTTCATAACTCTTTCATTTTCTCACAAAAGTAACAATAAAAAATGAATATTGATGGATGGCAGTTATATAAATGATAGAATATCTTTGGAACTATCCGGGTGGTAATAGTGAGAATACTTGTATCTTTATTGTCGAATAAATTAATAAATTGAGAAATGTTGAAAGTAGTAACATTTATGAAGCAGGTAGCCATGGGGCTACAGATGGAGGGAAACTTCGGTACTGCGCATGTTTATCGTAGCAGTCTGAATGCCATCATTGTTTATTGTGGGGAAGAAGATTTGCTTTTTAGTGAAGTAACTTCGGAGTGGCTGAAGGGATTCGAAGTTTACCTTCGTAGTCGTGGTTGTAGCTGGAACACCGTTTCCACTTATCTGCGTACGTTTCGTGCGGTTTACAATCGTGCCGTCGATCTTGGGAAAGCTCCTTATGTACCTCATCTGTTCCGTTCTGTTTATACCGGTACTCGTGCCGATCATAAACGTGCGTTGTGTGATGACGATATGAAGAAGGTGTTTGCAAAATTATCTCGTACGTCAGGTGTGCCATTTGCTGTATGTCAGGCGCAAGAGTTATTCATTCTGATGTTTTCGCTTCGTGGTATGCCGTTTGTCGATCTCGCTTATTTGCGTAAGAGCGATTTGCGTGATAACGTAATAACGTATCGCAGACGTAAGACAGGACGACCATTGTCGGTGACATTGACTCCCGAAGCGATGATCCTGGTGAAGAAGTATATGAATCGTGATCCTTCTTCTCCCTATTTATTTCCGTTGTTGAAAAGCCGTGAAGGAACTAAAGAGGCATATCGCGAATATCAGTTGGCATTGCGCAGCTTTAACCAGCAGTTGATGTTGTTAGGTGAATTATTGGGATTATCCGATAAATTGAGCTCGTACACCGCCCGCCATACCTGGGCTACGACAGCTTATTATTGTGAAATTCATCCGGGCATTATTTCCGAAGCGATGGGACATTCGTCTATCACTGTGACGGAGACTTATCTGAAACCTTTCCGGAGTAAGAAAATTGATGAAGCAAATAGACAAGTTCTTGACTTTGTGAAACGCTCTATTGTGGGTGTAAACGCTTGAAAATTACTCTGTTACTTTGTAGGTAACGGGAATGAATATCGGTGCAAATATGAGCATATTTCTTAAAACAACCAAACGAAATCATACATTTTTTCTAATAAACTACTCAAAATAGGAATTAACCAAATAAAACACGCGGATTCTTTGTATTAGGGCTTTGTTAACTTCTAAATTTTTGCAAAAGATCTTCTTCCCTCTACTGCCTTTCAGAAGCAGGGGTAAAAAAGTTTCATTGCTTATCGTATCATTTTTCAGTATTGACTACTCCCGAAGAGCAGGCACAAAGGTTTCTCCGTTACCTACAAAGTAACGGGCGGTCTATTATTGAAACTTAGTGTTTAATAATATATTATTAATGTAATTTTTAAGTAGTTATGAAGAAAAATTTTGTTAGGGTAATGCTTTTCGGGGCATTGACGCTTGCTACTGTCACTTATGTAGGCTGTAAAGACTATGATGATGACATCGACAATCTGCAAACGCAGATTGATGCCAATGCGGCAGGTCTTGCTGAACTGCAAGCAAAAGTGAATGCAGGTAATTGGGTAACAGACATTAAAAGTATCACTGGTGGATTTGAAATTACTTTCAACAATGGAAATAAATATTCTATTGTGAATGGTAAAGATGGATCTGTCGTTGAAATTGGAGAAAATGGAAACTGGTTTATAGACGGTGTTGATACTGGGAAACCGGCACGAGGTGAAAAGGGTGAGACCGGTGCTACTGGTCCTGTCGGTCCTGTTGGCCCCGAAGGTCCTGTTGGTCCTGTTGGTCCCGAAGGTCCTGTCGGTCCTGTTGGTCCCGAAGGTCCTGCTGGTCCTGCCGGAAAATCTCCTTTTATTGGTGATGGAACAGGTGAATTTGAAAAAGATTATTGGTATTTCTATGATGACGCTACAGATAAATGGGTGAAAGGTGATTATTCGTCAGCCACTGTTTATGCTGTACAGAATGAGGGATTACCTAGCTTTACTCTACATGTAAAAGATAAAACTACTGGAACAGAATTAACAACTATTCTGCCTACTGCAGCTTTGATTAGTAGCCTTGAAGGAGTGACTATTGAGAATGGTAAAATCACTGCAGGCGGAACAAAGGAACTTAAATTAAGTTATGCTCAATGCAAAGCTGATTTCACTTTTGGTATGGAGGATGAGAAAAAAGAATTTAAGAAAAATGACCTGTTAATAACTAATTCCGGCGTGTTGAATGCGTTGATTAATCCAGTAGGTCCTGACTTTACTGATAGCAAATATCAAATCTATTTGATGAATTCTCAAAATGAAGCTAATTTTGTTATCTCTAAGATTGAACAAAATAAAACTGCAAAACCATTGACACGTGCTACCGAAGCCAAAGTGAATCGTGGTGTTTACGACCTTACTGTTACACTAAAAGATGGCTTGAATTTGGAAACTGCCCTTCCTGCAGATGAAGCATACGCATTCTGTACAAAAGACGCATGGAACAATGAAATAATCTCTGCTTATGATGTTAAAATCAAACCGGAAGCAGTTACAAGTGCTACTAAACTGGTAGATGCAGCAGTGTCCGCAAAAGTTGGTGAGGTACAGGTTTTGGATGACTTGGCAGCTGCAGCTACCACCACTCCTATGGATTTGAGTACAGTCTATGCATATTATTATAAGTTGGCAGCCGATGCTCCTGAAGGTGTAACATTGGGGACGAACGAAGCCGGCAAACAAACCATCACTTCTACCAAAGGGCAAGAAGCAAAGGTTGAAGTCTGCTATATAACTACAAATGGTATTCCTTTTGATGGAGAAACTCATGAGGGCATTGATTATTCTAGCGTCGGTGGCTCCTCTGCTCCGGCTAAACTGACTGTCACCTTCAAGCAAATAGAAACAAAATCTTTGGCAGCACAGACGGTAGTTTGGAATAAATCAGAAAAATCCGACATTGCTGTGTCAGCAGCTAATATTAAGGCAATCAAAGACGCTATTACTACTGCTAAACTTGCTAGCTCAACTGCCACGGCTAACGATGGAGATAAAGTGAAGTTTAGTGGTATTGCTTCTGGTGATACTAAATATGATAACCTGAAACTGACAGTAACCGCTGCATACAAGGGTACTATGGAAGCCGTATTGACAGTTGACGTTGACGCAACGAAGCAAATTGTATTCAAATTACCGGTAACTGTTGATTATAAGACGCCTGTATTTACAAAAACTTCAGGTATGTGGACTGAAGATGGCAAGGTGTCTCTTCTGATTAATGAAACTAAGAATGCTGATAAGATTCAGAGCATCAGTCTCGAAAGAGAAATGGGCTCAATCTTTACTACATGGAACGCTATTACTGGCGGAGTTACTTCAGGTATATACAACAGCATTACGTATGATGTTGACAAGAATGGTGACGATCATGTAGGAAGTGTAGCTAACGATAAGTTCACAGTAGACATGGCTCACGCTAAAGACAATATGGCATTCTCTGTAGATGTAAATTGTCAGCCTAACGATGCTACTGAACCTGCTTCAATTGCTAACCAAAAGATTCAATTCATCTCATTATCAGAATTGCTTAAATCGGAATTTGGTGCAACGGACGCTAAAAAAGGTATCACAACAGCGTATACAGCTGAAACCATAGATTCAGAGATTGATGTATTAGGTGACATTGTATGGAAAGACAGAAAAGGCAAGGCAATGTGGCCGACTGCAGATAATAACACTTATGACACTGGTACTTTGACTACCGCTGACGCTGTTCTTGCTCTTTATGGATATTCTATTAAGGTAGAACTAAGTGACAAAACTAACTTCAAGTTTGATTCTACTGGACAGAAATTGATATTAACAGATGCTGGTAAGGCCTTGAAGGGTCTTGTGAAAGATTTGGTAGTGACAGTTACTATTACTCCTTCAATCAGCTGGAGCGCAACATCTCCTGCACCTGTGGTGAAGACAGTAACATTCCCTACTGCTCTCTTTGCGGATTAATTTGAAATCCTTTAATGTTCTATTAGATAGCTCCTCTATATTTGCCTCTGGCAGAGGTGGGAGCTATCTCTAGAATGATATAACATAATAGGAGAGCCCGTGCTTGTTGAAGTGCGTTCTCTCCATAAATATGAAACCCTTCTTCACCGAAGTGTGAAGATTATATGTTGAGAAGTGACAAAGCGAAGAGACACAGCTTGTGAAAGTCCATCCTTCCATCTTTGTTCTTCTATTAGAAAAGGGATGCCTCCCCACATTTCCTACTGGCATCCCTTTTATCTTTACTCTTGGGACGTCTTTTTTTGTTGTACTAGAATCAATTGCTAGTCGCCCATTTCCCTATAGGTAAAGGAGACGTCCTCAAGATACAGAAAGCCCGAGCTTGCGAAAGTCCGGGCTTTTCGTAATTTTGTGCAGTCATTATCCCCTTATTTTATCGTCCCTAAGTTTCCGGGGAAATGTGCAGAATGAATGATTGAAAAGAATCTTTTAACCTGCCATGACAAAGATTTCTATTAAAAATATATATCTTTGCAAGAAAGGCATTGATTAATAAAAGAAGAGAATATGAGCCATAAAATTTATCCGATCGGTATTCAGAATTTCGAAAAAATTCGTAATGACGGTTATTTCTATATTGATAAGACAGCACTGATGTATCAAATGGTAAAGACCGGAAGTTATTACTTCTTGAGTCGTCCGCGCCGTTTCGGAAAGAGTCTGCTCGTCTCCACCTTAGAGGCCTATTTTCAAGGAAAGAAAGAACTGTTTGAAGGGCTGGCTGTGGAAAAACTGGAAAAGGACTGGATCAAATATCCTATACTGCATCTGGACCTTAATATCGAGAAATATGATACATCCGAAAGTCTGGATAATATACTTGATAAATCGCTGACAGCATGGGAAAAACTATATGGTGCCGAGCCGTCCGAACGTTCGTTTTCCTTGCGTTTTGCCGGTATCATAGAGCGCGCTTGTAAGTTGGCGGGGCAACGTGTGGTTATTCTTGTCGATGAATATGACAAACCCATGTTGCAAGCCATCGGTAATGAAGAATTGCAAAAGCAATTTCGGAATACATTAAAGCCTTTTTATGGAGCGCTTAAAACAATGGACGGTTGCATCAAGTTTGCATTCCTTACCGGTGTGACAAAGTTTGGCAAAGTCAGTGTGTTTAGTGACTTGAACAACTTGGATGATATATCCATGTGGAATGAGTATGTCGAAATCTGTGGCATTAGCGAGCGTGAAATCCACAACAATTTGGAAACAGAGCTTCATGAATTTGCTGCTGCGCGCGGAATAACGTATGATAAACTTTGTGAAGAGTTGAGAGAGTGCTATGACGGTTACCATTTTACGCACAATTCTATTGGTATGTACAATCCGTTCAGTTTGCTTAATGCTTTCAAACGTAAGGATTTCGGCAGCTATTGGTTTGAAACGGGCACACCGACCTATCTGGTGAAATTGCTGCAAAAACATCATTATGACTTGGAGCGGATGACGCATGAAGAAACCGACGCCCAAGTATTGAATAGCATAGACTCTGAATCTACTAATCCCATTCCGGTGATTTATCAGAGTGGCTACCTCACCATTAAAGGGTATGATGAAGAATTTGGAATGTATCGGTTAGGTTTCCCGAATCGTGAAGTAGAAGAAGGATTTGTCCGTTTCCTGCTTCCTTATTATGCGAATGTAAATAAGGTAGAATCTCCGTTTGAAATTCAGAAATTTGTTCGTGAAGTACGTTCCGGCGATTACAGTTCTTTCTTCCGTCGCTTGCAAAGCTTCTTTGCAGATACCACCTACGAAGTGATTCGCGATCAGGAATTGCATTACGAGAACGTGCTTTTCATCGTTTTTAAACTGGTCGGCTTCTATGCCAAAGTGGAATATCATACAAGCGAAGGACGCATCGACCTTGTCTTGCAGACAGACAAATTCATCTATATCATGGAATTTAAACTGAACGGTACGGCAGAAGAAGCATTGCAGCAGATAAATGACAAGCATTACGCTCTTCCTTTCGAGATGGATGAACGGAAACTCTTTAAAATAGGAGTAAATTTCAGTGCGGAAACCCGTAATATTGAAAAATGGATAGTTGAAGAAAAATAGATAAAACAAAAAGGCGGCTCGTTTTGACCGGGCCGCCTTTTCTGTTTATTTGAGGGATATTCCTAAAATAATAAAATTTAAGGCAACTAATTCATTGCGAGTTAGTTGCCTTTTTTGTATCTTTAAGCATTCCCCCCAAAAAACGGTTTGACGGCCAAAACGGGGGTAATTAAAAATAAAAACACATGGTAAAGATACAAAAAATCTCAGAAATCGAACCTTGTTTAGGTTTTACCGAGTTCGATATGCTTAAAAAATATCGTCAAAGTTTTGCGACGAGTGAATTAGGTTGCCTCCATTCTCTGTTCCCTTTCTCGGAACTGGCCCGACAAATGCATTTG
>NZ_GG774838.1:0-4246 GCF_000163675.1 Bacteroides sp. D22
CTTTACCTATGGGAAAAGCAAGGTCGGAAATGTCCGATATGTGGTGAACCGATTGACACGCATAAGGCATGGAATGTAATGCCGACCGTACAAGACGGACGGAAATGCAATCTGTTGGTTCATGATGAATGTTTCAAATTATCCCGTAAAAACAATGGAAACAAGAAGTAGGATGAGCCGGTCTCTGCACACGAACAGAGACTTTGAAAAGCTTGAGCCGTATGAGGGGAAACCCTCACGTACGGTTCTGAGGGGGGAAGAGGGCAGTAATGCCCTTGACCTACCCGATCGACCTGCTGACATGGAGCAACGCAATGGCAGAGCAGTACGCAAAGGCAACACCGTAAAGCTGTGGGGTGGCAATGTGGTGGATATCGTAATTTATGGTACGGAAAAGACCCTCGACGCCTACAAGTTTAATCTGCTGAAAAACAAGCAGATGTTTATCAATCAAATTAACAACGGCACAATCGCCGTGCGCCGTATTGACGAGGGAGGCATGGATGAGGACAGCGGTATGAACTTCGCCGAGTTCGTGGCTATTCTGTCAGGCAATAACGACTTGCTGAACAAGACGAAGCTCGACAACAAGATTATGCAGCTTGAAAAGGAACAGGCTATTTTCAAGAAAGAACGCATCCGTGCCGAACGTAAAATAGCTGCCTGTCAGGAAGAAGTCGAAAAGGCAAAGCGTACTGAGGCCGATTTCAAGAGGGATTTGGAATACATCAACTCGTATAATGGGGCAAAGGCAACCCTGCTTTTAAACTTGCCGCAAGCCAGTACCGAGGAGGTTGGTCGGGAGTTGCACCGTATAGCCAGGACCTACCGCAACGGAGCGTATGGCACAGTTGGCACGTATGCAGGACTGAACTTGTTGGTGCATAGCGAGTATAATATGGACGGTACGTTTGACCGCAATACATTCTTTGTAGAGGGTATAAGTGGATTGAAATACCGATGCGGCCTAAGCGGTGTGCTGCCGCTTGGTTTTGTAGAGTCGGCGCAATATCCGCATGGAGCATTAAGCAAATTGCCCTCTCTTATCGAGAAGCAACAAAAGGCGGTAGAGCGGATAGAAAGCGAAATTCCTACATTGCAGAAAATCGTTTGTCGCCAGTGGAGCAAGACTGATGAGCTGTCAAGGCTCAAACAGGAATGTAAGGAACTTCAGCACAGGATTGATGAAAGTCTGAAAGAGGCCGAACAACCACAGGCTGCCAAACACGAAACTATTGCCGAAGCTGCTTGACATAATCATAATTCAACCGTTCCCTCTGCATGGTCGCGATGACCGGGCAGAGGGATTTTTTTCGCTCCGGTCTGCCGACGGCTCTACTCTTTTATGGCATCCTTTCTCCCTTTATAACCTCCCGATTCCCCGCCGCCACCCGTTTCCCTTTATAGCCCTCATATCCTCTATTTTAGCCCAATAGGGAGAATGGCCTTTCATCACATATCCGTTTTTTTGCGATACGTCATTTTTAGCTTCTATATTGGTGACAATGTGTCACTTTAGCCTTCACACCTCCTAATTGCTTCAATTAAGGCATCTTTTAACTTTGTGAAGGTAATTTTATCCACTCCTTTTGATATACTGATTTCATTACTGACCAAATCTTTCAACTTGAGTAAACAAGGAATATCTGCCTTATATCTGTTTCCTACATCTTGTAAGTCATAGTCAAATTTATAATGATAAGCAAGAAAATTCGTAAAAGTATTTTTACTTTTATTGCTTAGTTTGCAGATAGCATCAAAGAGAGCATTGGCATCTTCAGATGCAAATATAGCACGAAGTTCGTATGTACAACTTTTATCTGGATAAGGCAATCTGTCTATGATTATAAGTTGTTCTACTGTTCCTTCAGTCAAATTACGCAGTGCTTTTTGCATTTGATCTGGCAACTCATTTTTCTTTGATTCTATCTTCTGCAAGAAATAGTCCACAATATCATCCGTTATTGGAGTCTTGGAATCTGTGGTTACATAATTACATCCACTAATAAAAAGCCCTTTTAGCTGATAAAGTTCCTCTAAACTGGTTTGACTATTAATTATTTCTGCTATTCTCACTTTTATTAAAGAGACATAAGCCTGTATAAAATAGAAAATGCCAATAGCGTGAAAATATGATAGATACGCAATACTATAACCAAGTTGATAAGCGTCTTTTATCTCTCTATCCAATATGGACTTTATAGTGTCCTGACAAATACTTTCAAGTTTTTGCTGCTCCATATCGAAAAAGCCGGATAGCATTTCCCAAGGTTTCAATTCTTTTTGCTTATCCCTTATCTCCGTAACAATAAATTCTACAAGTGGAGCACCTGTAATAATATAGTGTATAATAGCCGTAACATACTCCGGATTTAAGACATCATAAATTAGCTCCTTGTTTAAAGAGTGATATTTTTCCCTTAGATGCTGTATCCTTTGCTTATCCTCATTATTATCTTGGAGTAGAGAAATCCGACAATCTCTACTCCAATTACAAATTACCTCTTTGTTCTCACTATTATTATACTCTGCATACACAGCAATAAATGACCCAAGAATATTCTTAAGAAAGATATTATCCTTTTCAACCAGTTCGGGAGGAAGTTTGTTTAAGTGGCTTTTAAAATCATATAAGCATTGTCTCAAAACTCGTAAGTTATCGGATTTTGTACACATAAAACAGGTAATAATGAAATCACGCATTTCTTTCAAATAATCGGATACCGGTACTTCGCCAAGGAAGTATTCGATGGCTTCTTCTATGTCAGGTTGTATTTCAAATTCCCTGCCTATGGTCTTTTCCTTAAACTCATCCCATACAGCCTTGGGAAGTTCTTCAAGGTGGTTCTCATCTCCAATTACGACAACATGACAATTACAATGCTCTACAAAATAGTTGATAAAGCCTAACAATTCCTTCATCTCTATCAGGCACCTTTCGATGTCATCGAATATCAGAAACTTTACACCTTTTATACTGTCGTCTTTCACTTGTAGTAACGACAACGAATCCAGTGTTGCTGAAAATGAACCATCCTCTTTAGAGTCTTCATTAAAATCCATACTTGTCTTGAAGACTACCTTACCGGCTAATTTCAAAATTCCCTTTATGAAACGCCCCGTTTTCGAATAGAAGAAAGGATTTAATTCCCTATCTATAGCTGTCTTGATGTCATTCACGCTATCCATTCCATAGGTCGAAATATAAATGGGCTTTAGCGTAATTTCCCCGTCGGTATCTGCGGTCCCATCAAACCTCTTCTTCCATTCTTTTATAAGATGAGTTTTGCCACATCCCCATTTTCCTTTCAGCATCACGGCATACTGAGGATTGGTATTATCAGCATAGCTGTTTAAAAAATCAAGAATCAAAGTATTCATACCTTTGTTATTAACATAATTCTATTTTAACTCCATTGAAAAACAAAAATGTAGCAATAAGAACATTAAATATTGAAATAGTAAACGACGCTGCAAATCCATTATCACCACATCCACAATGAACAAAGTTAGTGATATTTCTTAATACAATAATATCCAAACAACTAAATTTCATGTTTCTTCTTTGAAAGATCCAATAAAGGCTTGCAGGAATCGTCAGTCTTACCATTGATTGCTTAAATATGCGTCTCCTATCATAATAATATCCGCAGAAAATGTGATGGTGGAGTACATTTGGCGTTTCCTGTCAACATTGTAAACCTCTTTGTAATATACGATATACGCATATTTGAACTCCACGACACGAAAGATTGAATTATCCTTAGTGTTGTAATAAATCACCTTGCCGCTTATCGCTTTGAAAGGACTGTTTACCATTGCTTCAAGAATAGTAGTTTCTCTGGTAGATTCAACGGTTATGGTAATACGTCCGCCAATAACATTTGTCACTGGCCTTCCTTTATTATCTGTCTTGCGGTTAAATTCAATATGTGATGAAATCACTTCTATATCCTTCCCTTGCAAGCACACGGTTGCCTTTAATTCTGCCATGCTGATCTTATTATCCTAAAATCCGCAACTATCATCCAATACACGATTAAGGGTAGATTTATGAGTCGTTAGTAGCAGCTTTCAGTAAAAAGCAACAGCACAACATCAATATGTAGCCACCATCCCCTTACCCCACGATGCGACTTGAGGTAATACGCAGATTCTAACCGGAAAGAAAGGATTCTTATCCGAATTCTGTTTTGAAAGGTCTTGCATAAGCCCGGTTTTCTGTATAGATATTCAGCACGTATTG
>NZ_GG774838.1:5137-10819 GCF_000163675.1 Bacteroides sp. D22
AAGTGTCTGGTCGATAATAGGTGAAAGCATGGAGTCAAATTGCTCCATGATTAGAAAAAATTCCTCCAAAAGGTGTGAGTTTTTCAGATTTTATTTGTACCTTTGCCATGTCTTGTTACGATTTACGCTTGTTTTGAATTGCAACACTAAGATAAGTGAAAAATCTGACATGGCAAAATCCTGAGCAACTTTTTGTTGCTCAGGAACTTATAAATAAAGTTAAATTATAGTGTTGCGGAATTAAGGATTATTTATTATAAAACCAAGACATTTCGCCTTGGTTAAAGCAGTCAGACCGCTTTCAAGACAAGAAGGAGGATATCATATTTCGCAAATATAGAATTTTCCTTTGAACATAACAAACAATCAATTAAATTTATTAACCAGTAAAATAGAAGAAACTCTATTTACAGGCTATCCTCCCTTCTAAGTATTATTTATACAAAGTAGAGAAATGCTTGCAAGTTCAAGATATACCACGAGATTAAGACTTGATGTAATTTTTTCAAGTTGAGAGCCGAGCTATCCGTGTAATAGCTCGGCTTGTTTTTTTTAAAATAAGGGAAAGGTTACTTAGGTAGATGATATTTGTCCTTTATATGCTCGGCCACGTGTTCGACTTCTGGGAACAACGTTGATTTGTCTATGCCGAGAGCTTCAAGCTGCTTCCTGATTTTCTGTTTCTGCGCTTTATTGATGATGTACACTTTGTAGCTGAAGTTGAGTGATGCTGGTTGGCTTTTATTGCCATTGATACCATAAAGGAAAAATGCCCCGGACTGCCGGATTATGCGAGGATTGTCAAACATAGGTTTCACGCAAAAGACTCTTTCAATATCCTTTGAGTCAATCACATTTTGGAAATGAGGTTTCTCGTACTTAATTTCATGCAGAAGATATTGGATTTCCTCTTCGGAGTTGAACTCATACCTATCCAGTTCTCTCAAATCTTCGATACTGAAATCTATTGGGCGTTTGGCGATATTAGAAACAACACTGACAGCATCACTGTCGAAATATTTAATATCTGATGTTTGAACTTCGAATCGGAACAGTTTACCATCAACGGCATCATTCTCGCACGCAAAATACAGAGCTACCAAAGGATTTGTAGTAATATCCAAGAGGCGTGTCGGCAAGGAGTAATGCTGCATCTTGACCAACTTCTCAAAGGTAGATGTACACCCTTTGAAATCAGCCGGACTTTGAGCGATAATATCTCTGAAAATTCTATTTTCATTTTGGATTAAGAATTTCTCTCGATAGATGGAGGGAATCAATCCAAAACTCTTATCTGACTGTCCTCGATAAAAGATATGGTAATCCATATCGTCCTCTAATTCATCTTCAAGTTTCTCGAATAGAGTCCGGATGCTACCAATACTTGATGAATCACTCTCCGGTGTATAATTATATGCCTCGTATGAAATCTCCCACGGACGTTTTCCAAGAGTCTTGACTATTTTTTCTGACAACTCATTATATGATGCAAAACTATCATAAGTGTAGCCCAGTTTTTTACTTCTTAGATACGATGAAGTGTTGGAGTCCAAAGGAACATATCTTTCTGGATTAGCGTAGAACAGAACAATACTGAGCTTTCCCTTTCCGACACTTTTAATGTTCAATGCCGTTTGAAAAAGCCGTTCATCTACTTTCCCTTCTTTTACCTGTCCGAACAATTCCCATAATACATTTATATCATTGTTGCCCCTGATTGTCTTCCATGGGAATAGATGCACTTTCATGGGATGTGTGGTCGGGATACCTGATACATCTGTTGGTTCTGGACACCTAAAATTTAGCCTGCGCCTTAAATCCTGTAAGATTTCGACCCTTTTTTCATCGGAGTGAAACTTGTTGAGATACGCCAAGAATGTGAATGGGTCTATTTCTTGCAGTGTGATCTCTTTACCTTTTTCTGTACCATCGCGAAAACCGGTAATACCTATATCTTTTAGTATAGATATAAGTTCCGGCTGGTTATTCTGTTTTCCAAGTAGCCAATCGGATAATTCTTTATAGAATGGTATCCATGTAAATTTTTTACTCATTTTTTATAGGTATAATAGACAATATATCAAATAAGGTTTTAGATGTATTAATTTCAATAACCCTGTTCCTTATTCTATATAAACTTTAATAAATGTAACGTATCATTCAATTCCAAAAATCGGTTGAACTTCTTTTGATATTCAATTCGTCAATCTTCTCATTTATCGTTAATTGTGCTACCATAGTGATATGACTGTCAGCGAGTAACATGATTCTGTTAATTATATTATCTTTTTAAATCTGTATTCTCTTTTTTGGGAATAACATACCTATCTTTTGACCCTGTACTTAAATGCTTCAGATCATTTAAGTCTGCGATATACAATAACTCATTAAATGTTTTTCCAACAGGTGGTATGCATGTTGACAAATCACAGTCTTCAAATCCAACGTAATCACCGAATATTGATTTGGAAAAATCAACATAATCTAAGGGCTTTATTTCTTTTTTAATTTTGTGATACATTCCATTGAATGTTACATCTTCTAATTTCCCAATAAATTTGCATTTTAAGAATGAAGCATCGTTAAAATTTATATTTTTCAATTTGCATTTTTCAAAAATACAATCTTCAAAAACAGGAAACCAAAAATGTTGACCTCTAAAATCACATCTAATAAACTGACATTTTTTTAATATACCACCATCTGCTCCGATAGGAACATTTCTTAAATCAATATCTTTAAATTCACAATTAATAAAATTGCAATTCCATAAGCCGATATGATTAGTATTACATTTATAGAACAAGCAATTTTTAAATGTTACTTTCTCAAATGAAGTATTTTCAAAGTTTGTTTCTGTAAAATTATAATACTCAAAGAGTACATTTTCATATTTAGTATACTCTGCCCATGAATAATTTATATATTTTGTATCCATAATTCTTTTTATGTAGTTGTTTTACCAAAATATTCCTGTACCATCACCATATTTACCATCATATTTAGTTTGATGTGTACCTCTATTCCAATCAGTCTCAGTTGTTAAATCCCAATATTCGTCTTTGCTATATACATCTGGACCAAATTTACCTCTGGGAGTTGTTCGAACACCAGCTTCCTTTAGCATTCTATCAGCTTCTACTTTTCTTTTAAATAAAGTATCCACTTGAGTTCCCATATACATTTTCTCCTTTTTTCCTGCCATCATTTCATGATAAGCTTTGATTTTAGGATTTGTACTTGCAGCAGCTCTATCTAAAGATCTTTGTATTGATGCTGTTTGTTTCTTGCTTAATTTTGCTTCTTTTATAGCTTCATTTGCTAATTCATTAAGCCTTTGCGTTATCTTACAATCCGATAGTCCCCAAAAGTCAATCCAGGCGTTTACGTCCTCGACATATCCATAGAGTGTCGGGTTATTTCCCGCCAATCCAATCGGGTCTGAAGAAATGTACATCCCCATATCTGGTGAGTAGTACCTGAACCTATTGTAATGCAATCCCATTTCTTCATCCTCATACTGTCCTTGATGCCTGAGTGGGCAGAAGTACTACAATAGCTCCAAACGTATGGTAGGTGTTCGGGGAATCACCGAACACCTACGCACTATGAATGTCTTACATATTTACCTATAGACGGAACTTCCTTGTTCTGAACGTGCATTTCATAACTTCAAAATTTATACAATACATTTAAATGCTATAAATAATTTTACTATATCCATTAGTGTAAGACTGCTCAATTGTGCTTAATTCCCCATCATTGTACTTAAATAGAAAGTCGCATTCAATAAATTGATTAGATGTGTGCTCTTTTGCTTTTCTATGTACATTGAGTATCTCATCTGAAGAGTTACAAAAATAAGTGTCAATTCTATAGCCATACTTCCCAAAATTATATAACGCATCAATAAGTTCGGTTTTAGATAGAACTACCATTGTAATATTTTGCAACAGAGGAATTCCTCCAACATACTTATATATAGTAATTTTAGAGTCGATATAACTGACAAAAGAATAGTTACATATTTCTGGCGTTATATGTTCTATTACTAAAATAATCCTTCCATCATTGTCAAAACCATATTCCATTATTTTGTTTATCTTAGCGGGTTTGTTTTTGAGGAGTCTTCCTTTACGGAAGCCGTCTATTTCGTTCTCAAATGGGTATATATTATAATACCAACCTTTAGAATATACTGTCCGTTTTACACGTTCAATGTATTCGTTAAATAGAAACCCAAAGGATTTCTCATAATCTTGAAAATCCTTTTCTAATTGTTGTATTTTTATGTTTTCTTTCATTAGAATCTTATACTTTTTAATTTTTGTCTAAATTCTTCTTCACTTTTAGTCGGACTTAAGATATCATAAATAGATTGTTTATATTGTTCTGTATGAACTCTACTATGAGCTATTTCATCAATGGCAAATTGCTCTTTAACGGAAGAACTTCGTGGCAAAAAGATACCATTATCAGCATCATTTATATCTATACCAAATGCTTCCATTTTACCTCTAAGACTAACCATCCTCCAATCATTTGAATTAGACAGAACTATATGGTGTGCTGCATTGGGATAAGGTGGCTCTACTTTTCCAGCGGCGATCATGTTAGCTCGTAATTTTTGTGCGTCCTTAGAGCAATCCAGTCCCCACGGATCCATCCACGTATTCACATCCTGCACATACCCATAGAGTGTCGGGTTGTTACCCGCCAGCCCAATGGGGTCAGAAGAAATATACATCCCCATATCCGGCGAGTAGTACCTGAACCTGTTGTAATACAGTCCCGTTTCTCCATCCTCGTACTGTCCTTGATAGCGGAACGGCACGAGCGTTCGGTCCCCATGACATTCCGCCACCCTGCCGTACACATCCAGCAGCATCTCCCAGACAAGCTCTCCCTTGCTGTCGTATGCCTGCGTCGGCGTACCGAGGTAGTCATGCACTATCGTGTAGCGTTCCCCGTCCGTGACCTTCGCCACAGGCGTGAACGATGTTCCGTCATACACCCATGTCACAAGGTTGTCCGGCTTTTCCATGCCGTCGTATTCCTCGCGCCCGGTCTCGTCCGTGACGAGCTTCGGCCTGTCGGCTTCCTCAATGTCCCATTCATGCAGCACCACGTTGCCGTCCCAGCCGAAACGGTGCACACTGTTGCCCGTCCTCTTTGACACCCGTCTGCCGAGGGCGTCATAGCCGAACGTGACCGTCCTTCCGTCGGGAGTCCTCACCCCGGCAAGCATACCGTTGGCCTGCCACTCGTAGCAGGTGTCGCCCGGCTGCCAGCAGGCGAACGGAGTGGTTTCCTTGCTGCCGTTATCGGTATCCACATCGTCCGCAGAGAACAGCATACCGAGCCATCCTTTCTTTCCGGTATGCCCGTTTTCCGGAACGGACACATCCCTGCGGCTCTTGTGTACGAGGTTGCCCTCGCAGTCATAGCGGTAATGGTACTCTCCGTCCCACAGCAGACGTCCGCCACGGTCATACTCGCGTCCCTTGCATCCGTCCTCCCGGTACAGGTTGCCCACCTTGTCGGGGGCACGGAAGACGCTCTCGTGCATGGAGTAGTCGCCCCTGACGAGGTTGCACATCGAGTCGTAGTCGAAGATGACCGGCTCCGGTGACAGGTTGCCGCGCATCGACATCAGCCTCGCGCCCACGTCCCAGCGGTAGC
>NZ_GG774838.1:11616-14843 GCF_000163675.1 Bacteroides sp. D22
CTGTATGCCTCGTAGCCTTTTTCGGTGCGGCGCAGCGTCATGCGTTCCGTGCGCATGTAGAACTCGCCGCCCGGTGCTATCGGCGGGAAAGCGACGGCACGGCCGTCCTCCATGCGGAGCATCGTCACGCCCTCGTCCTCGAAACTTTCCACCGTGCGGTCATAGCAGCAGTGTACGCCATGGCCCAGCCAGCCCTCGTACTCCGAATCGGAGTACCATGCCCGGCTCCATTCCAGCGGAAGCGGTGACGGGAAGCCGAAGTCCGTGCCCTCGTAAACCACAACTCCGTTAACGAGGTTCACAGGCTCGAAGCCGTTCCTGCACAAGTATGCGCTCAGCTTCTTCGTCGAGGGGAAACGCTTCTGTATGTCGGTATTCTTGAGAACTTTGTGGTTGAATATCTTTAGTGCCTTGCCAAGTCCCTTGCCTCCGAGCTTCATCAGGGAGCTGAACCCTATGCTCGCCGCGAGTCCCGTCAGCATTCCGCCCCAGTCGGGGACATAGGGTCCGCCCACCATGACGGGCTTGCCTGTGGGGACAGGGAGGGAAAAGGAGGTCGGGGCGAAAAGGCTCGGTATGAGCCGTGTCTTTCCGGCCTTGTTCTTGCCTATGCCTGCCGACAGCGGTATGCCCACGTCGTTGCACGTCATTACCATGTGCCCTTTCGGACTCATGCGGCTGCCGTCGCAGAACACGGTCTGCGAGGCGAAGAAGTTCATGCTCTCGTGCCCGATCATCGAAGCCATGGCGAAAGGTCCGGCAAGCGGGATGTGCATCAGGGGGATAATCATGCCGCCCGTGTCCGAGACGCCGCGCTTCAGCCCGTTCACGCTCACGTTCGTGCCGAGGAACGGTATGTAGTCGGCGGGGTCCATCACCATACCTATGTAAGGGTGGATGGGATTGAAGGGGGGAGCTGTCGTCACATGGACGTCAACCCCGACTACCATAGTGATATGACTGTCCGCAAGTAACATTTACTGTATTAAATTATAGCTATTGAATTAGTTCTATTCCAAAGTTTCCATTTTTTCTTTTTTGAAGAATTATGGCAAACAATATAACTGATTAAATTGGTTTTTACAAACTTTATCTATCCATTGTTAATGCAATCCCCAGCATTGTATTCCACCATAATATAAAATAAGATAGCCGAACCATACAGAGCAAAAAACTAAACATTTTCAGAAATAAAGCGACTCAAATCATTTTCAATAAATAAATTAAATGATTTATTTATAATATGTATTTGATTTTTCCCTATATCATGAAAATATACAGAAGGTTCATGAGGTTTGATATATAACTCATCTCCATCACTATTCAACCATAATTCACCAAATTTGACATACTCATCTCGCAATTCTAACATGTTAAAATCAATAAAAACACCTTCCATCTTTAATTGTGAAATACAATAAAAAAATGTAATAACATCACTATGTAATAATTTATAAAAGAATGATGAGGTTAGTTTCTCTTCGGTTAAATTATTTTCCACAACATCCTTTTGCAGTAAGTGTTTTTTTATTACGGCGAACAAGTTTGGGTAAATTTGCTTCAACTTGGTAAATTTCAAGTCAAAATCAATAATATCAACTTTGTCATAGTTCAAGGAGATATCATCTATTTGCTTTCTCCATCCTTCCACATAATTGATTTGTGAATTTTCGTTATAAGATTGATTTATAGATTTTAAGTATTCACGAGCCGCATTTTGAGATATTAGTGTGGCACCTATTAAACCTTGTGACATCTTAGGCTTTATCTTCAAATACCACCGTGATGACAAGAATTGTTTCGCAAACTTTTCATTTTGTTTCCACCAATCAATCCATCCTTCAGGCAGGAATAGTCCTTCTGACAGATGTTTTAGCCCATTTATTATATTATTCGCTTCCATTTCACCAAGAATTTGTTCCATTAATAATTCGTACTAAATTGAAATTATCTCCTAAATTTCTATAAGGATCCATACTCGCATGTCCCCAAGGTGTAACTTCTGTCAAATTCCATGCTTCATTAGCTTTAGAAGAACCTAACCTTTGAGGTAAACTTGTATGATGCAATTCAATAGGAACATCAACAATATTTTTATTTCCCAAAGCATCAGATACTTCAACTTTTATTTTAGGAGCATTTCCTCGTTTCATTAAAGCTAAATTGTTAGGAGAGTATTTTCCTGTTGGATTTAACATCTCATCAGCATATTTCGTTTTCCAATAATTTTTCTTAGCTGTTTTCCAACATTTCAATCCAAATATGTCCACCATATTATTGATATCGTAAACATATCCATAGAGTGTCGGATTATTTCCCTCCAGCCCAATGGGGTCAGAAGAAATATACATCCCCATTTCAGGCGAGTAGTACCTGAACCTGTTGTAATACAGTCCTGTTTCTTCATCCTCGTACTGCCCCTGATATCTGAACGGCACGAGCGTTCGGTCCCCGTGGCATTCCTTCACCTCTCCGTACACATCCAGCAGCATCTCCCAGACAAGTTCTCCCTTGCTGTCGTATGCCTGCGTCGGTGTACCGAGGTAGTCATGCACTATCGTGTAGCGTTCCCCGTCCGTGACCTTCGCCACAGGCGTGAACGACGTTCCGTCATACACCCATGTCACGAGGTTGGCCGGCTTCTCCGTGCCGTCGTATTCCTCGCGCCCGGTCTCGTCCGTGACGAGCTTCGGCCTCTGGGCTTCCTCAATGTCCCATTCGTGCAGCACCACGTTGCCGTCCCAGCCGAAACGGTGCACACTGTCGCCCGTCCTTTTTGACACCCGTCTGCCGAGGGCGTCATAGCCGAACGTGACCGTCCTTCCGTCGGGAGTCCTCACCCCGGCAAGCATACCGTTGGCCTGCCATTTGTAACAGGTGTCGCCTTGCTGCCAATCGGCGAACGGGTCAGTCTCACGGCTGTTGTCCTTGTTGTCGGCATCATCCGCAGAGAACAGCATACCGAGCCATCCCTTCTTTCCGGTATGCCCGTTGTTTTCCGGAACGGACACATCCCTGCGGCTCTTGTGTACGAGATTGCCCTCGCAGTCATAGCGGTAATGGTACTCTCCGTCCCACAGCAGACGTCCGCCACGGTCATACTCGCGTCCCTTGCATCCGTCCTCCCGGTACAGGTTGCCCACCTTGTCGGGGGCACGGAAGACGCTCTCGTGCATGGAGTAGTCGCCCCTGACGAGGTTGCACATCGAGTCGTAGTCGAAGATGAC
>NZ_GG774837.1:0-18757 GCF_000163675.1 Bacteroides sp. D22
AAAAAACACACCAGCCACAAGCCCTGAAAGGGCGGAACTGTATACAATTATGCCCTTTCAGGGCGCAAATTCAGATTACCGTTTTTTCGTAGGGCGTTGCCCTACGCTATGTAATTAAGCCCTTTCAGGGCACTCCGCAAAATTATCATTTAGCTCATTTCTGCACGGAAAAGAATTAAAACCGTCAAGAAACGAACTACTTTTAACGTCAGTTCGATGCAATATCTATCTGTATGACTTAACGGTCAGATACATTCTCCAAAGTTTCGGAAGGTTTGCCGCCCAAGAGCTTTTCCAAGTCACGTAATTGACGTTGATAATCCTGCAACATCTGACTGACAAAACCACGATAGCAAGAAGCTGATATCAGGAAGTTCGACCATTTCGCCCATTCTTCAAAAATCTTTTGACACTCTGTGCGAGGTGAGTTTTGTAAAGAAAAGAAATGCAGGCAAGCCTTTTGCATCTCCGGCATCCCATTTTCCCATGAACGGTCGAGGTTGGTTAACGCTTTAATAAAATGTTTGATTTTGTGGTGTAACGCTCCCAGACGTTGTGATTCCGAACGATCGACTGATACGGTAGGGCATAGTCGTCGTGATTGGGCTAAATAAAACTGTTTTAGGTTTTCTTTTTCTTCCAGATTAGGAAAATTAGCTTCCTGCCGATTGCTTCGAACGGTTTTTACAGGTGCATTGTTTTGTTCTTCATGCATGATACAACGGTTTTAAGATAGGCGGGAATAAAAAAACGGTTCCGCCTTTCCCGTTGCATAACACTCCACAGAAGCTGGGGACGCATTAACGTTCCCCACGGGGGTACGAAACCGCGTATCTACGGCAGCAACAGGCATAAAAATGCCTGCTACTGGAGTTGAAGCAGGTTCACTGCTTCTGTGGGTCTAAAATGTTATGCGTTGCAAATGTACGATAATTTTCGGAAGTCGCAAATTAAACGGCGCAAGAATCTGTATGAAAATTATGTGATGTTAAAGCACTGTAGCCATTTCTGAAGCATGTATTAAAATTAAGTATAATGCATTTTTAATTTTGCAATGACAATGTATAAAGATAAACAGTACCTTTGCACAGTCTTTATATAAAAACACGTATTGTTATGGAACAACATCCGATAAAAATTAATAAAGTGCAGATACGCAATCTGCAAATAGAAGATTATGTACAGTTATCCCAATCGTTTACCCGTGTTTATTCTGACGGTAGCGATGTGTTTTGGACTCGTGAGCAGATACAGAAGTTGATTAAAATCTTTCCGGAGGGTCAGATCGTCACAGTCGTTGACGATAAAATAGTTGGTTGTGCTCTTTCTATTATTGTTGATTATGATAAAGTAAAGAACGATCATACGTATGCACAGGTTACGGGTAAGGAAACATTCAATACACATAGCTCTAAAGGAAATATCCTGTATGGCATTGAAGTATTCATCCACCCGGGCTATCGTGGTTTGCGTCTCGCACGTCGTATGTATGAATATCGTAAGGAGCTTTGCGAAACATTGAATCTGAAAGCAATCATGTTTGGCGGACGTATCCCGAATTATCATAAATATGCTGACAAAATGCGTCCGAAAGAATATATCGAACGGGTACGTCAACGCGAGATTTATGATCCGGTACTTACTTTCCAGTTGTCGAATGACTTTCACGTTCGTAAGGTAATGACTAATTATCTGCCAAATGATGAAGAATCAAAACATTATGCTTGTTTGCTCCAGTGGGATAATATCTATTATCAGCCACCTACACAGGAATATATCAGTCCCAAAACTACGGTTCGTGTAGGACTGGTGCAATGGCAGATGCGTAGTTATAAAACGTTGGATGACCTGTTTGAACAAGTAGAATTCTTTGTGGACGCAGTATCCGATTATAAAAGTGATTTTGTTCTTTTCCCGGAATATTTCAATGCTCCTTTGATGTCGAAGTATAACGATAAAGGAGAATCGCAGGCTATTCGCGGATTGGCAAAGTATACGGATGAAATTCGGGAACGGTTTATGAATCTGGCTATTAGCTATAATATCAACATTATAACCGGGAGTATGCCATACGTAAAAGAGGACGGATTGCTTTATAATGTAGGTTTCCTTTGTCGGCGGGATGGAACCTACGAAATGTATGAAAAATTACACGTCACTCCCGATGAAATAAAAAGCTGGGGACTTAATGGTGGCAAACTTCTGAATACTTTTGACACGGACTGTGCAAAGATTGGAGTTTTGATCTGCTATGATGTCGAGTTCCCCGAACTTTCTCGCCTGATGGCAGATCAGGGGATGCAGATATTATTTGTTCCTTTCCTGACAGATACCCAGAATGCCTATTCCCGTGTTCGTGTTTGTGCGCAGGCACGTGCCATCGAGAATGAATGTTTTGTAGTCATTGCCGGAAGTGTCGGAAATCTTCCCCGTGTGCACAATATGGATATTCAATATGCCCAATCGGGGGTATTTACTCCATGCGACTTTGCTTTTCCAACAGACGGAAAGAGGGCAGAGGCAACTCCTAACACCGAAATGATTTTGGTATCGGATGTTGATCTGGATTTGCTGAACGAACTGCATACTTATGGTAGTGTACGCAACTTGAAAGACCGCAGGAATGACCTGTATGAGGTGAGATACAAGAAATAAAAGAGTGACGCTATGCTGTTCGGATAGCGTCACTATATGCCTTGGATAGCGTCACTATCCGGGGCATATAGTGACGCCCTTTTGATAGAATACTTTTCTATTTGGAAGACGTGCCACTCTCCAATATACTAACGATAGAAAACAGCGTAAAGCAAATAGCTCCGAGACCTACCAAAACACGTGCCGGAATGAAATAATCAGCATGTATAGTAGCAAGCTCGAATACAAAAGCCGCCAGGAACAGACAAGCCAATGCCGTTAATACCGGAATCATAGGAATACGGTTGGCTAATTTGAACTCTTGCCTCCATATCTTAGCCAGCAGGATTACTTTGCTGGAAATACTGTAACATACCAACCCCAACCCGAGCATAATATATCCGGTGGTACCGTTTGCACTTCCGGAATCTGCCAAAATAACGAATAATCCCCATACAAAAGAGATAGATCCCATTAATAAAACCAGTTTCGGCCATTTATTCCGTTCTTTTTCTGAATAATCATTACGTATCTGACGTGCTATGGTAGCTACCAGCGCAATCAAACTGGTACAAATACATGCCAGACCGACCATTACATGCCCCGCGACAAAATAAGCAGGATGAGAATGACTGTTGCCTAATAATACAAATGCCCATATCCATGCGATCAGCGAAACGATGATGGCAACAATGACCAATGCCCGTCTCTGATTAAGGGAAAAAGCTCCTTCCGGAACTTCATTACTTGTCGCTTTTGAATTCCTCGGAATTAAAGAGAATCGGGTAGAAGAGGTGGCGGCGGTAGCTACACAAGTGGTAATAAATCCAACGCCGGTGATAACGTGTCCTGCAACAAATGCAGAGGTGGAAGTGGCATTACTGAAAATGCAGATGCCTCCAATAATAGTAATGATGGCTGCCAGATAGCCTATAACCGGCAAAATGTATTTGGCCGATTTATTATAAGTATGTATGATTTGCCGGATGATAGTGGCAGCCGTGCAAAACAGTGCAATGCATATCATACCGAGTGAAAACACAACAGGACCGGCCACAACACGACTCCCGTCATCTCCATAACCATAAATAAACGCTCCGTATCCGAAGCAAAAAATAGCCATCGCCAAAGGGATTGCTCTGAATAAAATGCTAATACCGTAATTCATAAGTTAAAGTGCTTTTAGGTTTCCCACTAAAACAAGGAGATACCTGTTTTGTTTAGGCTGTAGGCGGTTTATAATCGTTAACTTCACACGAATCCGATTAAAAGTCCTAGCTTTTTGCTCAACTAAACAAATGTTTTTGTAAATTTGCACCCTTAAAAATGGGGATACCCCTCAAATTGTAAATTGTAAATAGTAAAATCGTAGACAGCTATGGGTAAGAGATTTACTGAATATTCGCAGTTTGACCTTTCGCAGGTGAACAAAGATGTGCTGAAGAAATGGGACGAGAACCAGGTTTTCGCCAAGAGTATGACAGAACGTGATGGCTGTCCTTCGTTCGTGTTTTCGAAGGACCTCCCTCGGCTAATGGTATGCCGGGTATTCACCATGTAATGGCTCGTACCATTAAGGACATTTTCTGTCGCTACAAAACGATGAAGGGTTATCAGGTGAAGCGTAAAGCCGGATGGGATACGCACGGACTGCCTGTGGAACTAAGTGTAGAAAAGGCATTAGGTATCACAAAAGAAGATATTGGTAAGAAAATCTCTGTTGCCGACTACAATGCGGCTTGTCGGAAAGACGTGATGAAATATACCAAGGAGTGGGAAGACCTGACTCATCGGATGGGATATTGGGTGGATATGAAGCACCCTTATATCACGTATGATAATCGCTATATTGAGACATTATGGTGGCTATTGAAGCAACTGCATAAAAAAGGATTGTTGTATAAAGGATATACGATCCAACCATATTCACCGGCTGCAGGAACAGGATTGAGCTCACATGAGTTGAATCAACCAGGCTGTTATCGGGATGTAAAAGATACAACGGCCGTTGCCCAATTTAAAATGAAGAATCCTAAACCGGAAATGACGGAATGGGGAACTCCTTATTTTATCGCTTGGACAACTACTCCATGGACATTGCCTTCAAATACGGCTCTTTGTGTGGGACCCAAAATTGACTATGTGGCTGTACAGTCTTACAACGCTTATACCGGAGAACCTATCACGGTTGTTCTGGCAAAAGCTTTATTGAATGTACACTTCAATGCAAAAGCTGCTGATCTGAAATTGGAGGACTACAAAGCCGGAGATAAACTTGTACCATTTAAAGTGATTGCCGAATACAAAGGTACTGATCTTGTCGGTATGGAATATGAGCAGTTGATTCCTTGGGTAAAACCGGTTGAGGTATCCGAAAATGGCAACTGGAAGCCTAGTGATAAGGCTTTCCGTGTAATACCGGGTGATTATGTTACTACAGAAGATGGTACAGGTATCGTTCACATTGCACCTACATTTGGTGCGGATGATGCGAATGTGGCACGTGCTGCAGGAATCCCGTCACTGTTCATGATTAATAAGAAAGGCGAAACTCGTCCGATGGTGGATTTAACTGGTAAATTCTATCTGTTGAATGAGCTGGATGAGAATTTCGTAAAAGAATGTGTTGATGTAGATAAATACAAAGAATATCAGGGTGCATGGGTGAAAAATGCTTATGATCCTCAATTTATGGTGGATGGCAAATACGATGAGAAAGCTGCGCAAGCTGCCGAATCTTTGGATATTGTCATTGCCATGATGATGAAAGCAGACAACAAGGCTTTCAAGATAGAAAAGCATGTCCACAACTATCCGCACTGCTGGCGTACAGACAAACCGGTACTTTATTATCCGTTGGATAGCTGGTTTATCCGTTCTACCGCTTGCAAGGAGCGAATGATGGAATTGAATAAAACCATCAACTGGAAACCGGAATCTACCGGAACCGGCCGTTTCGGCAAGTGGCTGGAAAATCTGAATGACTGGAACCTTAGCCGTTCTCGTTATTGGGGTACTCCATTGCCTATCTGGCGTACAGAAGATAATACGGATGAGATATGTATCGAATCTGTAGAAGAACTTTATAATGAAATCGAGAAATCGGTAGCTGCCGGATTTATGAAATCCAATCCATACAAGGATAAAGGTTTCGTGCCGGGTCAATATTCGGAAGAAAATTATGATAAGATTGATCTTCACCGTCCTTATGTAGACGACGTCATATTGGTATCGAAAGACGGCAAACCGATGAAGCGTGAATCAGACCTGATTGATGTCTGGTTCGATTCGGGTGCTATGCCATACGCGCAGATCCATTATCCGTTCGAAAATAAAGAACTGTTGGATAACCGTCAGGTATATCCGGCTGACTTTATCGCGGAAGGAGTAGACCAGACTCGTGGTTGGTTCTTTACCTTGCATGCTATCGCTACCATGGTATTTGACAGCGTGTCCTACAAAGCTGTTATCTCTAACGGTTTGGTACTCGATAAGAACGGTAACAAGATGTCCAAGCGTTTGAATAACGCTGTCGATCCGTTTACTACGATTGAAAAGTATGGTTCCGACCCGTTGCGTTGGTACATGATTACCAATTCTTCTCCATGGGATAACCTGAAATTTGACGTTGAAGGAGTGGAAGAGGTTCGCCGTAAATTCTTCGGTACCTTATATAATACGTATTCATTCTTTGCGCTTTATGCGAATGTAGACGGATTTGAGTATAAAGAAGCGGATGTACCGATGGCAGAACGTCCGGAGATCGACCGCTGGATCTTGTCTGTATTGAATACATTAATAAAGGAGGTAGATACATGCTATAATGAATATGAACCGACAAAGGCAGGACGTTTGATTTCTGATTTTGTGAATGATAATTTGTCCAACTGGTATGTTCGCCTGAATCGTAAACGTTTCTGGGGTGGTGAATTTACACAGGATAAATTGTCTGCTTATCAGACATTGTACACTTGTCTCGAAACAGTTGCCAAACTGATGGCTCCTGTATCTCCGTTCTATGCAGACCGGTTGTATACTGACTTGATTACAGCAACAGGACGCGACAATGTAGTTTCTGTCCATCTTGCCGAATTCCCGAAATATCAGGAAGAAATGATAGACAAGGAACTGGAAGCCCGCATGCAAATGGCACAGGATGTTACATCTATGGTGTTGGCATTGCGCCGCAAGGTGAATATCAAGGTACGCCAACCGCTGCAATGTATCATGGTTCCGGTGGTAGATGAAGAGCAGAAAGCTCATATCGAAGCTGTGAAGAACCTGATTATGAATGAAGTGAACGTAAAAGAAGTCAGATTCGTTGATGGTGCAGCCGGTGTATTGGTGAAAAAAGTGAAATGTGACTTTAAAAAGCTAGGCCCGAAATTTGGCAAGCAAATGAAAGCAGTAGCTGCTGCTGTTGCAGAAATGTCACAGGAGGCCATCGGTGAATTGGAGAAAAACGGAAAGTATACATTAAATCTGGATGGTGCGGAAGCTGTTATTGAAGCATCAGATGTCGAGATCTTTAGTGAAGATATTCCGGGATGGTTGGTTGCCAATGAAGGCAAACTGACAGTAGCGCTTGAAGTGACCATTACCGAAGAACTGCGTCGCGAGGGTATTGCCCGTGAACTGGTGAACCGTATTCAGAATATACGTAAGTCAAGCGGCTTCGAGATTACAGACAAAATAAAAATAACAATCTCGAAAAATACGCAAACAGATGATGCGGTAAATGAATATAATACTTATATTTGTAACCAGGTTTTAGGCACATCTCTTGAACTTGTAGATGAAGTGAAAGACGGAACAATGTTGGAGTTTGACGATTTCTCATTGTTTGTGAACGTGATAAAAGACTAATACTATATTGATTAACCTTTTAAAATTGTAAAGTTATGGCAGAAAAGACTAGATATTCGGATGCGGAACTCGAGGAATTCCGTGCCATTATTATGGAGAAACTGGAATTGGCACAACGTGACTATGAACAGTTGAAGAAAAGTTTGATGGGACTGGACGGTAATGATACCGACGATACATCTCCTACGTATAAAGTATTGGAAGAAGGCGCTAATACGCTCTCCAAGGAAGAAACAACCCGACTGGCACAACGTCAGCTGAAGTTTATTCAAGGATTACAAGCTGCTTTGGTACGTATTGAGAATAAAACGTACGGCATTTGCCGTGAAACCGGAAAATTGATTCCGGCAGAGCGTCTGCGTGCTGTTCCTCATGCTACATTAAGCATTGAAGCAAAAAACAGTGGTAAAAAATAACAGATAGCAAGTAGGCTACAGGTAACGAGCTACAAGTAGCTGCGCAAAGTTTACGCACGGCACTTGTAGCTCGTTATGTTTAACTTATAATAAACACATGAAGAAACTATTCACGAAGGGGAGAATTGCCCTTCTCGTTATCTTTTCCGTATTGATTATTGACCAGATCATCAAGGTCTGGATTAAAACTCACATGTACTGGCACGAAAGTATACGTGTGACCGATTGGTTTTATATCTATTTCACCGAAAACAACGGGATGGCTTTCGGTATGGAAATCTTCGGCAAGTTATTCCTGACAACATTCCGCATTGTTGCGGTAGCATTGATAGGGTGGTATCTCTATAAAATCATAAAGAAAGGGTTCAAAACAGGTTATATCGTCTGTGTGGCTCTTATCCTGACCGGTGCTTTGGGGAACATCATAGATAGCGTGTTCTATGGAGTTATTTTCAATGAAAGCACTCATTCGCAGATTGCCAGTTTCATGCCCGAAGGTGGTGGATATTCTACCTGGTTTTACGGAAAAGTGGTGGATATGTTTTACTTTCCGATTATAGATACAAACTGGCCTACATGGATGCCGTTTGTGGGTGGAGAGCATTTTATATTCTTTAGTCCGATCTTTAATTTTGCGGATGCCGCTATCAGTTGCGGTATCATTGCCTTGTTACTCTTTTATAGTAAATATTTGAATGAGTCTTATCATTCGCTGGATAAAGATAAAAAGGAAGCTACGGATCATGAAAAATAAATTTCGGTTTCATCTGTGTCTCATCTGCATGTTCGTGTTTGCGGTAGCCGGGTGTAAAGTGAAAAGACCCAGTGATGTAATCTCGGAATCGAAGATGGAGAATTTGCTGTATGATTATCATGTGGCAAAGTCTATGGGAGATAATTTGCCTTATAGTGAGAACTATAAGAAAGCATTGTATATCGACGCCGTTTTCAAGAAATACGGGACTACACAAGCTGCATTTGACTCATCCATGGTTTGGTATACCCGTAACACAGAGATTTTATCGAAAATTTATGATAAGGTGAAAAAACGCTTGAAAGACGAACAGGAACTTGTTGGTGACCTGATAGCCAAGCGTGATAAGAAACCGAAAATGACCAAGCAGGGTGATAGCATCGATGTCTGGCCGTGGCAGCGTATGGTACGTCTGACCGGTGAAATGATGGATAATCAATATGTATTTACTTTGCCGACCGACTCTAACTACAAAGACCGGGATACACTGGTATGGGAAGTGCGGTATCGTTTCCTGGAGCCGATGCTTGCCGACTCTTTAAGAGGTGTCACTATGGCTATGCAGGTGATTTACGAAAAAGATACGATCAATCATTGGAAAACGGTGACTGAACCGGGTGTGCAACAAATTCGTTTGTTTGCAGACACATTAGGTTCGATGAAAGAAATAAAAGGTTTCATTTATTATCCGATGGATAGCCAGGAAAAAGGCGGAGCAGTATTGGCCGACCGTTTCATGATGACTCGTTATCATTGTACGGATACGCTCGCATTTGCCGTACGCGATTCTTTGAATAAGATAGAAGCATTGAAAGCGGATTCTTTGAAGAAGATAGCTACTAAAGAAAATGCCGACTCTTTACATAAGATCATAGACAAGAATAAAGATGACATTCAGCGTCTGACACCGGAAGAGATGAACCGTCGTCGTACGGGAACTCATCGTGAGAAGAAGCCGGAGCAGATTCAGGTGGAACAGCATATCCAAAAGGAACGGATAGAGCAAAGAAAAGAACGCCAGATGAATCAACGCAGGAAGCAACAACAAAGACGTTCAAACAACTGATTGTAATGAAACGTTTTGCTTCTCATTATTTGCTGATACCTGCCGTCGGATATATGAAGCAGCAGGTAGTGGAGATCACTGACGAAGGAGTTGTCCGAGGTGTGTTCCCATTGACCGAAGAGATTGAATCGGTTGAATGGATGCCGGGAGTGATTGTGCTGCTTTCTGAAAGTCAGGTGGAAGAAATAAAAAACACTGGGATGATTTTAAAAAACATCCCAGTGTTTCAAATCAATCTTCCCAGTGTTTCGAATCAATCTTCCCAATGTTTTAATGAGTATCTGCAGGAAGCAGAAAAGAAGGGGGAAGCTTTATTTCCTTATTTGTTTTATCCTTTTGATTTTACTTCCATGCAGCCTGTCGACGGAACTCGGCACAGATTACTGCGGTAGCAATGGCTACATTCAGAGACTCGGATGTCTCTTGGCCTGCCGGGTAATTGGGGATATATAATTTTCGGTTGATTAATGTGGCTACCTCTTTCCCTATGCCATTCCCTTCATTTCCCATTACGATCAAGCCATTGGCCGACAATGGTTGTTCATACATGTTTTTTCCATCCAGGAACGTACCGAACACAGGAGTATCTCCGAGCGACCGGATAAAATCGGGGAGGGAAGTATAATGTACTTTCACCCGGGCAATTCCACCCATAGTGGCTTGTATGGTCTTAGGGTTATATACATCTACCGTATTCTGCGAGCAGATAATATGTTCGATGCCAAACCAGTCGGCCAAACGGATAATGGTACCCAGATTTCCGGGATCCTGCACATCGTCCAATGCAAGGCAAAGTGATGAACGAACTGCCTCCGGATCCAAAGTATATTGTGGTTGTTCGAAAATAGCAAGTACCTGTTGGGGAGTTTTCAATAAACTGGCCCGTGAAAGATCTTCCTGTGAAACTTCTACCAGTTCACTTGCGTCAATACCCGGATGCTCCTGAAACCAGGAGGGAGTGGCAGCTAAAAAACGACAGGGAAAATGTCCGAGTAAATCACCTACCAATTTAGGACCTTCAGCCAGGAATACCCGCTCTTCTTTACGTATTTTCTTCAGTTCCAGCGAGTGGATATACTTTATTTTGTTTTTACTTAATGATGCCATAGATTTGATATTCTTTTGCAAAGCTATAAAGATATTTCCAATCTATCCTTACTTTCTTCGTCTTTTTCTTAAATTATTTTCCCCGTCGGAAAATATAATTTATCTTTGTAGGCGCATTTTTCATGCTATCGATGTAAAACCGTATGAGGAGAAATTTTCTTTGTTTGCTTGCTTCTGCTGCTGTCTTGTCACTTGCTTCGTGTACTACCACTAAGTTTGTGCCGGATGGATCTTATCTGCTGGATGAAGTTAAAATTTGTACGGACCAAAAAAATATACGGCCTTCTTCCTTGCGCATGTATGTTCGCCAAAATCCTAATGCCAAGTGGTTCAGTCTGATAAAGACCCAACTTTATGTATATAATCTATCGGGGCGTGATTCGACCAAATGGGGGAATAAGTTCTTGAGAAGAATTGGGGATGCTCCCGTAATATATAGCGAGGACGAAGCACAACGTTCTGAAGAAGAGATCACTAAGGCTGTGCATAATATGGGATATATGGCGGCAACAGTGAAACGTTCGACCAAAGTAAAAAAGAAAAAGATCAAAGTATATTATGACGTAACGGCAGGCAAGCCATACGTTGTTCAATCTATCAAATATGATATTTATGATCCTAAAATAGCTGCGCTTCTCAAACAGGATTCTGCCAGAAGTTTGCTGAAGGAAGGAATGTATTTTGATGTGAATGTATTGGATGCGGACAGGCAACGTATCACGAATAAGTTACTTCGGAATGGTTACTATAAGTTTAATAAGGATTATATCGGATATACTGCTGACACTGTTCGTAATACTTATAATGTAGATCTGACTCAACATTTGCAGATGTATAAAGCTCATGCGAATGATTCGGCAAGAGCACATCGGCAATATTGGATCAATAAGATTAATTTTATTACAGATTATGATGTTTTGCAGTCCTCGGCAATGAGTAGTGTGGACATCAATGATTCGGTTCATTATAAGGGATATCCGATTTACTATAAGGATAAACTCTATTTGCGTCCTAAAGTTCTTACGGATAACCTTCGGTTTGCTTCCGGCGACCTGTATAATGAGCGCGATGTGCAGCAGACCTATTCCAGTTTTGGACGTTTATCGGCATTGAAATATACGAATATCCGTTTTATTGAGACTCAAATAGGAGATTCAACGATGCTCGATTGTTATGTGATGCTGACTAAGAGCAAGCATAAATCAGTAGCTTTCGAGGTAGAGGGAACTAATTCTGCCGGTGACTTGGGAGCGGCAGCTTCCGTCTCTTTCCAGAACAGGAATCTTTTTCGCGGATCGGAAACTTTTATGATAAAATTCCGTGGAGCGTATGAAGTCATTTCCGGACTTCAGGCAGGTTATTCGAATAATAACTATACAGAGTACGGGGTGGAAACGAGTATCAACTTCCCTAATTTCCTGTTCCCTTTCATTTCCTCTGATTTTAAACGGAAAATCAGGGCGACAACAGAGTTTGGTTTGCAATATAATTATCAGTTGCGCCCGGAATTCCTGCGTACGATGGCTTCTGCCAACTGGAGCTACAAGTGGACGCAACGTCAGAAGATACAACACCGTATTGATTTGATTAATATTGCTTTTCTATATTTGCCTCGTATCTCTGACAGGTTTAAAGAAGATTATATTAATAAAGGACAGAACCATATTTTCCAGTATAATTATCAGAATCGATTGATTGTAAATATGGGATATAGCTATAATTATAATAGCGTGGGAGGATCTATTATCAACAATACGATTGCTTCTAATTCATACTCCATCCGTTTTAATTTCGAGTCGGCGGGAAATATAATGTATGCCCTGTCTAAGGCTACCAATATTCGGAAGAATAGTAATGGTGAGTACGCTATTTTGGGAATTCCTTATGCTCAATATCTGAAAGGAGAGTTTGATTTTGCCAAGAATATCAGAATCGACCATCGTAACTCCTTTGCGTTTCATGCCGGTGTAGGAATAGCTGTACCTTATGGAAATGCAAAAACGATTCCGTTTGAGAAACAATACTTCTCCGGTGGAGCCAATAGTGTTCGCGGATGGGCGGTTCGCGATTTGGGACCGGGTTCTTTTGCCGGAAATGGAAATTTGCTCGATCAATCGGGAGATATTAAGCTGGATGCCAGCATTGAATACCGAAGCAAATTATTCTGGAAATTTCAGGGAGCGGCATTTATTGATGCAGGTAATATCTGGACCATCCGGAGTTATGCCAACCAACCGGGAGGAGTTTTCAAGTTTGACAAGTTTTATAAGCAAATAGCCGTGGCCTATGGACTAGGGCTTCGCCTGGATTTAGATTTCTTTATCCTTCGTTTTGATGGAGGTATGAAAGCTGTCAATCCCGCCTATGAAACGAAGAAAGAACATTTCCCGATTATTCATCCTAAATTTAGTCGTGACTTTGCTTTCCATTTTGCTGTGGGATATCCTTTCTAACCAGCCATTTATTATTTTCTCTTACAAATTGGAGGGTATCTTGCAGAGAGCTCATATATTCTATTTTTCCTTCAACAGGATTAATGACGAATGTATTTTTTATTTGGCAAACAACCGTTGCTTCCTCTGAATTAGCATCTATCTCACTGGATATAACAGAAACTTTTGCAGCACCTCGTGTCTTGAGTAGGTCAAGGTGAGTCTGTCGGACATTGGACGCTAAAAAGCTAAGATAGGACAGGGAAGAAGGAGTACTCCATGCTTGGGCGGCCGGGTAATTGAAATTATAGAAGGCTTCGCAGAAATCTATAGCTGTTTGTTCTATTTGAGTTTGGGGAGTTTGTTGCTGGCAGGACAGGCAAGTGAATATTAGGACAGAATAGATAAGTGTATATAGTTTATTCATAGTATAAAAAGATGCTGGATGGAAGATGAGATTGAAAAAGGAGATGAAACTACTTATTGAAGTTTCATCTCCTTCGTATTTTTTTTAATTTTTAGCGGGCGGCAAACATAAGATTGCTCATTGTAGCTTGGCGTGCTGCCAGCATGCCTTGAGCATCCAACGTTACATTCATCTTTTCACCATTCGGTAAGAACAAATCAGCAGTGCCGTCATTGTTCATTTTTACTAATTCAGCGCTTTCACCGTTTGCAACAACATTCCATGTGTTAGCTTCTTTGTTGTAGATCAAATCCATTGAAGCAGTTTCGCCTTCTTTAGTAATAGAATATCCATTCTCAAGAGTTTTCACCATGTAGTTGCCGTTCTCTCCTTTTACTTTCTTTACGTCACCTACATTAGCCATCGGGTTGGAACCACTCCAGAATTCGATAGAATTGATAACTAAAGCATCAGCCAGGTAAGCTACGCCATAAACCGGAACAATGTTGAAAGCAAGGAATACGAGTTCGTTTACAAACTTGTTTCCAACTGATTGATTCCAAGAAGACAGGCGGTTGAATAAACTGAATGATCCTACACAAGAACTGAATAATAAGCTACCGCTAAGCACTACTGCGACTAAAGTCAGTTTCCCTCTTTTCATGTTAAAACATTTTTGATTAATAAAAAATATTGATAATTTCTCTCATACAAGTATGCAAATATAATATTTTTTAATTAATCAGGGGGATTATTTCTAATTTTTGTATGCTCTTGATTTTCGTCTTGACAATTCGTTTCCTATGATATGGTCTATTGAAAATTTACCCGGACCGGCAATATACATCAATATGAATACCACTAAATAAATGAAAGCTAGCTCTTTAACAGCAAATACATCATTTGCGTGAACTACAAAGAAAGCTACTATCATCGTGAAAATCATCGGGATCATGGCTAAGCGATACAAGAAGCCTACAATAAATGCCATTGAACATACAAGTTCACCAAAAATAGCTAATCCGAGAGACAGGGGACTTCCTATTCCAAGCGGATCAGGAAATACAGTTGACAACTCTTGGAAACTACTCCATTTTTGGATACCGTGGTTCATTAATAATATGCCGAAGATGATCCGGACAGCCAATAGCAACAAAGACACTTTTGTTGTATTCGATTTTGTGGGGAATAAGAAATCATAAATCATAAGTCGTTCTATTTTTAAGTTTATCTTTATTTATATAAACATAAAAAATATTGAAATTGTTCTTTGCTGATAGCACAACTTGTAGAATCTCTGCCAGTTCTTCGGTTATTCCTTGTTTATGAATAAATAAACTTTGTATCTTTGTGGAAAATTCTAAAGATATGGCGCAACATACTTATGACAATGAAGCTGTTCAGGAGTTATTGAACTGGGCAAAAAAGATGATCGAAACAAAGAATTATCCAACTGAAAGATATCAGGTCAATCAATGTACTACAATTATTGATGGTAAATCGTATTTGGAATCGTTGATTGCTATGATTTCCAGAAACTGGGAAAATCCGACTTTTTATCCTACTATTGAGCAATTATGGGAGTTCAGGGAAAAGTGGGAAAACAAAGAATCGTAGTAAATGGCCGTTCCATGTTGGGAGATAAGTTATTTCATCATATAGAAATGCACTCTTAATCATGTCGGATAAGAGTGCATCATCTATTTTTTGTATATCTGTCGGCTTGCTATTTATCTATTTATTAGAAAGGCAGCCATCTTTTTTTCTTTTTTGATGGCGTCTTTTCCTCTTCTCCGTTTTGGCCATAGACATCTGCAAACGTCTTTTTCTCTTTAATCATTGCATAAATGACTCCCCAATCCGGCAAACCGCCTAAGTTCCGGTCGTCAATGAACATATCAGCTTTCAACTTTCGTGAAAATCCCTGATGGCCTTTTTGCTCTTCAGGATAATCCTTATTAACGGCATAAAATTCTAAACCTCTGGCTTTGCACCATTCGACAGCTTCGTCCAAAAGTGCCCCTTCACGCACACTCCATAGTATTAAACGATGCTTTTCTTGTTGCAATAACTTCAATGTGTCAACAGCGAATGGAATTTCTTCACCAATGCGTGGATAACGATGCTCTACAATCGTTCCGTCAAAATCAACAGCTATAATCATAGTTTTTAATTACCTAATTTTGAACAAAGATACGGACAGTAAGCCAAAAAAACGTATCTTTGTCTCAAATTAACATTTTAATAAATTAATAAATACATGAACAATTCCCCTCAGCGTGCTGCTAAAGGCTTTACGAGAGCATTTTGGGTCAGCAACACAGTCGAACTGTTTGAGCGTATGGCATATTATGCCGTTTTCATCGTTCTCACTATTTATCTATCTTCCATTTTAGGTTTTAATGATTTTGAAGCAAGTATGATTTCCGGGCTTTTTTCCGGCGGGTTATATCTGCTTCCTATTTTTTCCGGTGCTTATGCTGATAAGATCGGTTTCCGGAAGTCAATGATTATAGCATTTTCCTTATTATCCATTGGATATTTAGGATTGGGAGTATTTCCTACTTTGCTGGAAGCTGCCGGCCTGGTTAGTTACGGCGTCACTACTCAATTTAATGGTTTGCCCGATAGCTATACCCGGTGGATCATTGTGCCGGTCTTGTTTGTACTTATGGTGGGAGGATCATTTATTAAGTCCATCATTTCTGCATCTGTGGCCAAAGAAACAACGGAGGCAACGCGTGCGCGTGGTTATTCCATCTTTTATATGATGGTAAATGTAGGTGCTTTTACCGGTAAAACAATTATCGATCCTTTGCGTAATGTTATTGGTGAGCAGGCGTATATCTATATTAATTATTTCTCCGGTGCGATGACAATTATTGCTTTGCTTGCTGTTATTCTCCTTTATAAATCAACGCACACGGCTGGTGAAGGAAAAAGTCTCCGTGAGATTGGGCAAGGATTTATGCGAATCATCACCAACTGGCGTTTATTGATTCTTATTCTGATTGTTACAGGGTTCTGGATGGTGCAACAGCAACTTTACGCCACTATGCCTAAATATGTGATCCGATTGGCCGGCGAGACGGCGAAACCGGGCTGGATTGCTAATGTGAATCCTTTTGTGGTGGTTTGTTGCGTTAGCTTTATCACACGTTTGATGGCAAAACGCAGTGCGATTACTTCGATGAATGTGGGAATGTTTTTGATTCCTTTTTCGGCGTTGCTGATGGCATGTGGAAACTTGCTGGGAAATGATCTTATTACAGGCATGAGCAATATTACCCTGATGATGATTGCAGGTATAGTGGTACAAGCACTTGCCGAATGTTTTATTTCGCCGCGTTATCTGGAGTATTTCTCTTTGCAGGCTCCTAAAGGCGAAGAAGGAATGTATTTAGGATTCAGTCATTTACATTCCTTTCTTTCTTCCATCTTTGGTTTTGGTCTGGCGGGAATTTTGCTTACCAAATACTGTCCGGATCCTGCTTTGTTCGAGACACGGGCGGCATGGGAGGCAGCTAGCGCAAATGCCCATTATATATGGTATTACTTTGCTGCTATTGGTCTGATTGCCGCTGTAGCGCTACTATTATTTGCGAAAATCACCGAATCCATCGACAAAAAGAAGGAATCTTCTCGGTAATTCTATTCTTTTTTATGTATATTTGCCGTCACTTTGCTGTAAAAGTTGACGGCATTTTGCATTTTAATAAAGAGGATAAAACATGAAAGTAAAATTTATAAGCCTGGCGAGTGGCAGTAGTGGGAACTGTTATTATCTGGGCACTGAAACCTATGGAATACTGATAGATGCCGGAATCGGCATACGTACTATCAAAAAAACACTGAAAGATTATAATATCTTGATGGATAGTATTCGTGCGGTATTTATAACGCACGATCATGCTGACCATATCAAAGCTGTGGGTAATCTGGGAGAAAAATTGAATATTCCTGTTTATACAACCGCACGTATTCATGCTGGAATTAATCGTAGCTATTGTATGACGGAGAAATTGAGTTCGTCAGTTCGTTACCTGGAAAAGCAAGAGCCGATGACTTTGGAGGATTTCCATATCGAATCTTTTGAAGTGCCGCATGATGGAACGGACAATGTGGGGTACTGCATTGAAATCGACGGCAAAGTCTTTTCTTTCTTAACGGACCTTGGAGAAATTACTCCTACAGCTGCCCATTATATCAGTAAGGCCCATTATCTGATACTTGAAGCTAACTATGATGAGGAAATGCTCAAAATGGGGCCTTATCCTCAATATTTGAAGGAGCGGATTGCAAGTAAGACCGGCCACATGAGTAACTCTGATACTGCGGAGTTTTTAGCGGAAAATATCACTGAACATTTGCGCTATATCTGGTTGTGTCATTTGAGTAAAGACAATAATCATCCGGAGCTAGCTTATAAAACGGTGGAATGGAAATTAAAGAACAAAGGTATTCTTGTAGGTAAAGATGTGCAACTACTTGCTTTAAAGCGAAATACGCCTTCCGAGCTTTATGTGTTCGAATAAAGACGAAAAAAAGATAGTAAAAAAGCTGCATGATTGTTTGGTCAAATAAAATAAAAGACCTACTTTTGCAACCGCAAACGAGGAATTAAGCACTCTTAGCTCAGTTGGTAGAGCAACTGACTCTTAATCAGTGGGTCCAGGGTTCGAATCCCTGAGGGTGTACAAATTCAAGGTTGCAATAAAAATAATATGTTGCACTCTTAGCTCAGCTGGTAGAGCAATTGACTCTTAATCAATGGGTCCAGGGTTCGAGTCCCTGAGGGTGTACTAAAAAGAGGTAACTAAGGTTGCCTCTTTTTTTGTATATCAATACTTGAATGATAATAAGGAATAAAAACGGCTCAGTCTGAAACCTTGGGGGATTGCGTTAAAATTCTTATTTTTGCATCATGAAAACATCCTCTTCCCAAACGATTGATCCTGTTGCTTCTTTAAGCTTGTTCTTGCCTTCAGGAATCCTTGATTACTTTACCCTAGTCAATCATGTTTCTCAGGATACTTGCTTTATTCTTTATTTAGAGGAGAAAGCCACTATTCCTGC
>NZ_GG774836.1:0-5656 GCF_000163675.1 Bacteroides sp. D22
ATCCGCTTCATGATTCGATAACTGCTATATAATATAATTGTATATGAGGACAATGATTTATAGAATATTCACGGGCTGCTACATCGTGGCCGCCCTCGTGCTGGTCGCAGCCTGTAATGACGGGCTGGATATTCAGACGAAATACCTGTTCACGGTGGAGACGATGCCCGTCCCGAAGGAGCTGAAAGTGAACGAGACGGCGGAGATACGGTGCGAGCTGAAACGGGAAGGACGCTGGGAGGACGCCCGGTACACGATCCGCTGGTTCCTCTTCGACGGGGAAGGCACGCTCAAACTGGATGACGGCACGGTGCTGCTGCCCAATGACCGCTACCCGCTGGAGAAAGAGACGTTCCGGCTCTATTACACCCGGCTGTCGGACGAGCAGAGCAGCTTCACCGTCTGGGTGGAGGACTCGGACGGTCAGGCGGTCGAGCTGGAATACGACTTCAATGCGGACAACGACAAGGAGGACGGGGATGGAAGTGGAACTGGGAAAGAGTGAGGTGCCGGCTTTGGCGGAATTGAAAGACCTGTGCCGGCACGAGTGCACCGCAGAGCGGTACGCCGATACCGTCAGGGAGTTCGGATGGTCGCTGGAACATGTGCTGGAGGACATGAAAACCCCGGAGATGTGCCGCCGTGCGCTGGAAGCGAGTGCGGAACTCGGTTACGGGCATCTGGCATTGCTGCACCATATCCCGTTCGCAGAGGTCTGCATGGAAGCCATACGGGACTGGTACGGCGAGGGCAGAGCCGATCTTTACGAGGTGGCTTCGGCAATCCGACCGGAGGTGTTCGACGGGAAGATGGCGGATTTTCTGGTGGCGGAGGACGGCAGGTGCCTGTCCCTGCTGCTCGTCCACCTGCAAACGCCGGAGCTGTGGCGGAAATGCGCCGAACATAACTGGATGTCATTCGTGATGATTCCGTGGAGGGAACGGTCGCTGGAAGCGTGCCTGACGGCGTACCTGAACTATCCCGGGATGATCCATGCCCATCCCCATGTCGTGCCGCAACCGGTGGACAGCTATTACAACGTGTACTCGCTGTGCCGCCTGATGGAGCAGATGACGGGCGAGAAATTCACCTGCGGGCAGATGGCGGACTTCTACGGGGGAAAGCGGATGGCGGTCAAGTGCATCGAGGTGCCCGATGGTTTCCTGAAAGACCGTGAGGTACTTTCGACCGGCAGAAAGAGACGTTCCGCATCGCCCCTCTCAGCCAGCGGCAGGAGCAGAGGCAGCAGGAACAGCAAGAGCCGGAACGGAACGACGCACCCAAGAGGCGCAACGGAATGAAAATATGAGACAACCTATCTAAAAAAACAGAAACATGGAACAAGAAGAAAGAATGTATCAGGTACCTCTGGAGATGATATGCAGGCACGACCGCACGGCGGAGGTGTGCCGTGCCGCCGTTGAAGAGGACGGCTGGCAGCTGGAGAACGTGCCCGAAGAGATGAAGACACCGGAACTGTGCCGGAAGGCGCTGGAAACGGAAGCGGGATTCGGGAACGACTTCCACCGGGGGCTGGTTCAGCATATCCCTTTTGCGGAGGTGTGCATGGAGGTGCTGAAGGAGTGCCGGGAGAATAACCCGGAAGAACTCTACGGGGTGGCGGTGGCTATCCGCCCGGAGGTGATGAATGGCGAAATGGCGGACTTCCTGCTGCCGCTGGACGGCAGGTGTATCAGCATCCTGCCCGTGCACCTGCAAACACCGGAGCGGGTGCGGGTGGCGGTGGAAACGTCGGGGATGTCCGCCGTCGGGCGTGGCGGAGTGCCGAAAAGCCTGCTCACGCCCGATGTGTATGTCAGGTGCGCCGCCCACAGTCGGGAGTCGCTGATGATGATCCCGTGGGCGGAACGCTCGCCGGAGGTCTGCCTAATGGCGAAGACGCTGTACCCGGACATAGTGAAGAATCACCCGGAGTTCGTGCCGGAGAGCGTGCATAACCAAGACAGCATCTACACGCTGAACAGCCTGATGGAAAGCCTGACGGGGGAAAAGTTCAGCTACCGGCAAATGACGGACTTCTACAACGGGAAGCCGCTGAATGTGAAACGGATGGAAACGCCGGGCGGCGTGCAGAAGGACAAGTCGGTGAAGTTCGACAAGGAGACGGGAGGCTTCTCCTTCTCCGACATCCGGCAGGAGCGAAAACGGGGATTGAAGATGTAGCGTGAGCCGGACGAAATGGAAAGCATCATTCAGGATGCTTTCCATATCCGCCCTGCCGCCTTCCGGTTTCTTTTGCTTCTTGTTCTTTTCCCGCCCCGCTCACGAAAGAAAAGAAGTGCGAAACGGATAGCGAACAAAAAAAGGGACGCTTAAAGCATCCCCTCGTCCATGTAGCTAAGGTAGGCGTCCTCGGTCAGTATGATGTGGTCTAAAAGCTGTATGCCGATTGCCTCGCAGCCTTTCTTCAACTGGCTGGTCAGGTTGTTGTCCGGCGTGCTCGCCACGGTCGAGCCGGAAGGGTGGTTGTGCGAGAGGATGATTCCCGAGGCATGAGAGACGAGAGCCGTCTGGAGGACGATGCGTATGTCCACCACCGTACTGTTCATGCCGCTGCGTGAGACGCACGAAACGCCCAGCAGTCTGCCTGCGCCGTTCAGGTACATCGCCCAGCACTCCTCGTGGTGCTGCATACAGTCCTCGTAGAAAGTCTTGAGGATGTCGTAAGACTCCTTGGAAGAGTGGATTCTAACTCTCTTGGATGCGTCAGCGTCCTTGTAACTTACGGTGATTTGAGGGAAAGACAGTGTATTCATAATGCAAAAAATTAAAAGTGAAACATTTATTTTTTGCTTTGGGGCACGGGGAAAGAACGGACTTCATGCAAGGCTTTTGCGTGGAATACGACCCGAAGGTGTGGAGATTGTGCGCAAAACCAGCAGGTTCAGCCTTGCTACTTGTCCGTTTTTCCCTGTAGGTTTGCTAAAAAATGAGTGTGGAGCTTGGCTAAAAAATCCGGTGAGTCGAGGGGGTTCTTTTTGCTTCTTTGTCTTTTCCCGCCCACGGCTCACCGAAAGAAAAAGAAGTGCGTCCGAAAATGGGTCAATCCTTTCCCACGGGCGGGTAAAAAAAGAAGTCCGGGCGGATCGCTACCCGTCCCGGACTTCCGGCGATGAAACATAGAGGGGGAATGTTATGGCTTGATTTCCCCCGTTGCGATTAAATTCCCGTCCGAATAATACGCTATCTTCCCGTAGGTAAATCCCATGTCGGGAATGGCTACGAAAGCGATATAGTCCGAATACTCCCTGCCTTTGAGGTTCTTCCCGACAAGGTTGTTGAATATCATGGGGATGCTGCAACCGTCCTCGCTGTAAAGGACGGTTTTCCCGTTCTGTCTGATTTCCTGCTTCATGCCGTTTCTATGAAAAGTGTCCCGTCGATAAGGTACTCCCAATTATTCTTGTGGCTCTCGTCCGTGAAATATTCCTCGCTCTCGCAATACTCGCAATCGTCACGGCACGAGCGGAAGAAGTTTTCCAGACAGTCACGCATGAGTTCCTTGAAATTCCGTGTGTCGGGCGAGCGCATGAAGTCCATGAGGGGCTGCAAGATGATTTCGTCCGACACAACCCCCGTGAAGGGGCATTCGCAAGTGACGGAGATACGGCTCCTGCGTCTTTTCTTGCGGTCTTTCGTCCAATAGACCTTGGGCTTGTACAGCTCCGCATGGAAGTTGTTATAGAGGTAAGCCAGCAAGCGGACGCTCGAAAGCCTTTCGGTCTCCTCCTCGTGTCCGGTATGGAAACGGTAAGCGTATGTGCAACTGTCGTAACAGTAGTTGGTGCAGGCAATGCGGAAAAGGTTGCAGAAGGCTTCGAGCGTGTCGCAGTTCTCGGAAGCATACGGGTAATCGTTTCCCTTGGCAAGCCAGTCGGTATAGGCTTTTTGACGGGCTTCGTCCTCCAGTTCCGCAATGCCGAATAGTGTATAGGTTCTCTGTACGGTTCGCATAAGTTTGAAAATTTGAAAGTTTAAAAATCGGTTTCTTTGCGATCTTTCTTTTCCGCTACGGCTCACGAAAGAAAGTAGCGGGCGGATTTCTCCGCCCTGCCCTTTGTCTTTAGGCTGCAATCTCTTCGGGTTGCGGTTGTTCCTCGGGTTGCGTTACCTTGCGCTCCCTTGCCCGTTCCTGCACTAATAGGACGGCTTTCTTTTCCTCGATGCGCTGGTGACGTTTCTCGTACACCCCGTTGTACTCCCTTTCGATGTTGGCGAGTTCCTCCGGCATGTGCCTGCGTGCGAAGTCAAGCAAGAGGGTCGCCACGGTGTTGTTCCCGTACGCTCCCTTGAAGTTGGCTACAAGGAAGTCCCTGCGGATGATGGTCTTCATCTTTACCGTGAGGTTTCCGATAATCCCCATCTTGTCCTCGTCCGTGATATACGGCTTGTCTTCCGCAATCCCCACGGCTGCGAAGTGTTCCTTCCGGAGCGAGGACAGAAGGAAGAAGTACAGCATCGTGTCTTCATCGGCACTGAACTTGCCGCCCGTGATGTCGGCTTCGAGAATCTGTTTCTTGGTGTCCTCCACCGTGCGTTCGAGTGCGATTTCCTTATTGCGCTTGTCCTGCTTCTCCAATTTCTCCACGGGAGAGAGCGGTGCGGGTGCGGGCGTTCCGTCCGCTGTCTCGGTCTCTGTCACGTTCTCCACGTAACAGAATGTAATCTCCTTCTGCCCGATTTTGGCATAGACGGTGATTTCCCCCGCTCCGCTCCTGCGGGTGATTTCCTCCTCCTGCTCCATGTAGTCCGCCCATTGCTGCTCGTAGCGGGTGCGGGCTTCCCCGTAGCGTTCGGGGTCGTTGAAATTTTCGGCTTTGGGTTCTTTGGGGCAGCTTGGAAAGGCGGTGTACCTGTCAAGGGTCTCCACCTCGTAGCCCGAAGCGGTTAGCCGTTCTACTACCGTCTCGTTGGCGGTGTAGCAGTCACGGCAGAGCGACACCTCCGGCTGGTTCCGCATGATTTGCACAGCTCGCTCCATAAGGAAAGAGGCGTTCATCTCGGCAAGACACGTGCGGTTGGCGCAATGCCCGCACCCGCCGTCATGGAACAACAGCAAGTTATTGGTGTTGTGTGCGCACGTGGCGCACTCGGCCTTGTCGAAGTGGTAGTATTGCAGGTCGGTGGTGAAGTTCTGTTCAATGCGCCTTGCAACATCGGCGGCTTTCAGTCCCCGCCAACTGTTATACGTTCCCTCGTCCTGCAAATGTTTCTCGTACACCTCACGCTGAATGTCCTCCCCGTATCGGCAGATTTCAGCCGCCACGCTGATGGTGATTTCATCCGCATCCAAGAGGGCGGCGATTTCGGGGATAAGGGCGGTGAATTTCAGCCGTGTGCGGATGTAGTTCTCGTTCTTTCCGAAGAGTACCGCCAAGGTCTGCACGGTGTGGCGTCCGCTCTCGATAAGCCGCTGATAGGCTGCGGCTTCCTCCACGGGTGTCACGTCCTTGCGCTGCAAGTTCTCAGTAATCGCCATTTCCTCGGCTTCCTCGTCCGACAACTCGGAAACGATTGCGGGAATTTCGTCCCTGCCCGCAATGACGGACGCACGGTAACGGCGTTCCCCGAAAACAATCCCGTAACGGTCTGTCCCGTCAACGGGGCGCACGGTGTGGCGTCCGCTCTCGATAAG
>NZ_GG774836.1:6094-10676 GCF_000163675.1 Bacteroides sp. D22
CCCCGTAACGGTCTGTCCCCGTCAACGGGGCGCACGGTGTGGCGTCCGCTCTCGATAAGCCGCTGATAGGCTGCGGCTTCCTCCACGGGTGTCACGTCCTTGCGCTGCAAGTTCTCAGTAATCGCCATTTCCTCGGCTTCCTCGTCCGACAACTCGGAAACGATTGCGGGAATTTCGTCCCTGCCCGCAATGACGGACGCACGGTAACGGCGTTCCCCGAAAACAATCCCGTAACGGTCTGTCCCGTCAACGGGGCGCACGGTGATGGGCTGCAACACACCCTGCCGCTTGATGCTCTCGGCAAGCTCGTAAAGGCTCGTTTCATCGAAACGCTTGCGTGGGTTGAAACCGCTCGGCTGAATGTTTGCCAATGCTACCATCGTGATGTTTCTCTCTGCTGCTGATTGATTTGCTTTTGTCTTCATAATCCGTTTGTTTTTAAGTTGATTGTTTATTCTTGTTCTTTTTGATAATTTTTTCCGGTCGGGAAATCGGTTTCTTTGCTATCTTTCTTTCCCCGCTCCGGCTCACGAAAGAAAGTAGCGGGCGGAAAGTCCGCCCTTGCGGCTTACCTGCGGTTATAGCACACGTTCGCGAACTTCTTTTTCTGCTCTACCGCCCGTTTGAGGATGTAGAACGTGCCGCCCACGGCTACCGAATCGTAATAGACCATCAGAAAAGCGGAGTTTTCCAAAAGGTAGTCGTTACGGCGTAGGAAACAGCCCTCGGTATATCCGTCCTGCAAGGTTACCACTTCATCGGCTTGCGCCAAAATGGTGTCATAACGCCGCTTGTCGGCCTGGGTGTACCGCTCGGCTTGTCCCTTGAAGGGGAGAACGCATTTCAAATGGATATGCGGGTATTCCTTTTTGAGGTTCAAGACTTCCTCTGCTGCGATAAGGTCGAAGCCCTCGCACATTCCCGACAAAAAGGTATGGTAGCCTTTTTTGATACAATAACTCTCGATGGCTACAAATGTATCGAACGCCACCTCTCTAAAGAGTTTCTCACGGTCTGCCGTGAACTTGGCTATACGGTTGGTGCGGTGTCCCGAAAAGGCTACCGTCTTTTCTTTCGTAACGGGTGTTCCGTTTTCTGCCAATGTCCTTGTTTCCATATTGATATTTTTTTATCGGTTATTACTTGCCTTCTTCCTGCCACAAACCACGCTCTTTATCAAAATCAATGTCGTAGTAGTAGGCTGTCTTTGTTTTGGGCTTCCTGCGCCCGCCCAAAACTTGGGTTTCCAAAACCTTGTACCCTTTTCGGGTGGCTGCCACGACCACGCAAGTGAGGTACGGCAGATACTTGTGTTTAAACTTCTTTCCTTCCATGATTCAGATGATTAAAAGAATGATTATCAAGATGAACATGAAGCCGACAAACAACCGCCACGCAAGGGCGAAAACAAGCCGTGCCACGAAGCCTAACAGAAGCAAAGTAGCGGATAGGGCAAAAAACTGCCCTGCGGTGGTGGTGAGGAAGTACACCGCCGAAGCCCAAAGGATTAGGCGGTAAACCAGTCTGTAAATGAATGTCGTTTTCATGTTCTCGGGTATTGTCGGGCGGAGGAATCCGCCCGTGGTTGTTTAATAGTTTCCTTTCGGGATATAGCGGTTATCGGCTATCAGCCGGAACGTGTCGTAATCAGCCGTTCCCCGATAACTTAGGGACAGTTCAAAATAGAGGTGTCCTTCCTCTATGTAGAAAGTGAAGCGCAAGCCGTTGCGGATTATCGTCCCTTTTGAATGGTTGTTCCCTTCCCATCTTACGGGTTCATTCTCGATACTTTTCAAGAAATCGGCGACCTTTTTCGAGTTCTCCACATTTTCTTGCTCCACCTGCCTGTATATCTGCGTGTAGTAGTTTATCCAATCGTTTATTTTCTTGGCGGTGAACACGCCGATATTGCACGGCTTTTCGTATTGGTTGCTCGCCCTTTCGATGTCGTAGCGGTTGACATATTCAAAATGCTCCATGTCGGCGGCTATCCTGTATTTGTTCTCTTTGTATATCTTGCACACATGGAAACGGATGCCGTTATACGTGAACTCTATGCGCACGCCGTAAAATGCGGGATATTCACCGCTCTCCACGTGGTAGCCGTATTCCGCTTGGGGTATGTACTTCCTTATCTCCTGCATGAGTGGAGACAGCTCTTTTTTCGCCCGTTCCGCTCTTTCGGTAAACATCGCATTAACGTTAAAGCCGTTAAATTCCTTTTCTGATAATGTTTTCATCGTCTTATGTCTTTAAGTGGGGCGGATTGCTCCGCCCGTTGGTTTATACTCTTGTTCCTTTGTTGTCCCGCTTAGGCTGCTGCGGGTTCGTTTACCGGTTCGGTTACCTTGTCGGCAATCATCTTCGCCGCCTTGTTCACGTCCCCCAATATCTCCACCAAAAAGGCGGGTTCCTCCCTTAGCTTGGTGAGCCAGTGTTTCAGATAGGCGGCGTTGTTCTCCTGCGGTGCGGTTGCGTAGCCGAAGAACGCACCGCAAAGGGCTGCGGTAAGTTCGGCGACAAGTTCCTCACGGGCATAGAGCGCATCCCCGAAGAAGCAGCCGAACGTGCGGTTCAGTCGCTGGGGGCTTCCCGTGCTGTGCGCCATCTCGTGCAGGAGCGTGCCGTAAAACTCCGCTCCCTGCGGGAACTGCTCACGCTGCGGGCAAACGATATGGTCGGAAGAGGGCGAATAGTAGGCACTGTCCGAATACTGCACCTTGATAGGGCAATACCAATTTTGCAGATAGACAAGCTCGTCCAACGCCTCGTAAATCATTCTGTCCGAATAGTCTTCGGGCTGCTCTCCCTTTTTCATGCGCTCGTAGCGTTCGGGGTATTTCCCTGCAAAATCGGTCTGGTCGATGTTGAAGACGTTGTAATACTTCATCTGCGGGATGACCTTGTAATTTTCCTGCTCGGTTGCGGGCAGCTTGCGGTATTCCTCGTACTTGATTGTCTTTTTCGTCTCCTTGTGTACCACGAACTTGAACCAATAATAGACGGGAAACGATCGTGCGCCCTTGCTGACGCTCAAGTCCTCTTCCTTCGCTTGGTTGAACGTGAGGAACACGGGCAAAGTGAATTTCATGAACTCGGTGTAGAACAATAACATCAAGACATTGCCGCCATTATAGAGCGTCCCTCTGATGTTGCGGGGCAAACCTTGTTCAAGGCTCGTTATCCACGGTTTTTGCCAATCCGTTTTCAGGCACTCGATTTTCTTTATCAATAACTCGGTGAACATCGGTGCAATTTTTTCGATGGTGCTGTTCGTTGTTGCCATAACTCACAAATTTTAATCGTTATTACTCTGTTTTCATCGCTTGTCGCCCCAACCAATTTTTTTCCCTTGGCTGATTGGGAAGAACATTGACAATCATTGATAGCGGAAAAGGTGAATTGCAATCATCTGAAAAAATGGTAAATACTACCCGCAGGGTGGAGATTTGGCATTTTTTGCGGATTTGCTTTCACCTCCGCCTACCTTCGTCAATGTTTTCCCAATCAGCTTAGGGAAAAAATGCCCTGTCAGTCATTCCAGTCAATGGTCAGTTACTTGCCGGGTGCGGGAAAAAGAAGCCTTCCGGAGAGCCGGGAACGCCCGTTTCCCGAGGCAAGGACATACGTGCGGGAGAAGTATATGGGAAGACGGTCAGCTTCCGGCTGCCGGACAAACACCGGGGAACTCTTTTGGGCGGGACGGGGCACAGGAAGTTTCGGCGATAGCCGAAGCCCCGTGTTCCGTTTGTCCTTCCGCCCCGATGTCCGGTTTCGGCCATGCAGCCTCACTGAGTGGTCGGCAGCGGACGCCGGGACGGGACAGCCCGTGCGCCAAGGTGTAAGCGCAAGACAGTGAAAACCCTTTCACCCACGTTAGGGATTGCAGGGGAAAGCCCACAGCATAGCGAGGACTTGCAGCGGAAAGCCCGACCCGAAGGGGAACGCTCCGACAATCATCTGGAAACACGAATTGACCGTAATAACTTATTTCTTAAAAGTTATCAGAATTATGCCTCTTTTCCGTAATTTTGAAACCTCTAATGAACATGGCTATGAATAGAAACATACTCACCTTTTTAAATGAATATGCGGAAATATCCGATCCGCAATATGCCATCATGCTGCGAGGTGCCTGGGGATGCGGCAAAACGTTTTTTATCCGCCAATGGATAAAGCAACTGAAAAACGATAAAGATGCGGACAAGTTAAAATGGCGGCCCATATATGTGTCTTTATATGGTTTGACCACTACCCAGCAAATCACAGAACAAGTCAACAAGGAAATATCCCCGTGGCTGTACAGCAAGGGAATGAAACTTGCCAAGAATATATTAAAAGCCGCCTCGAAAATCGCTTTGAAATATGACATCGACGGTGACGGAAAGGATGAAGGGAGTGTAACCTGTGACTTGGACTCCATTTTGTTGTTGAAAGAAGAAAATTCCGAAATAAAAGGAAACAAGATTCTGATTTTTGACGACCTTGAAAGATGTGATGTAAAACTGGAAACCTTGTTGGGATACATCAATTACTTTTCGGAACATTGTAAATGCAAGGTCATCATCATTGGCGATGAGAA
>NZ_GG774836.1:10815-19169 GCF_000163675.1 Bacteroides sp. D22
TTAAAAGCCGCCTCGAAAATCGCTTTGAAAATATGACATCGACGGTGACGGAAAGGATGAAGGGAGTGTAACCTGTGACTTGGACTCCATTTTGTTGTTGAAAGAAGAAAATTCCGAAATAAAAGGAAACAAGATTCTGATTTTTGACGACCTTGAAAGATGTGATGTAAAACTGGAAACCTTGTTGGGATACATCAATTACTTTTCGGAACATTGTAAATGCAAGGTCATCATCATTGGCGATGAGAACAAGATTTCCGAAAAAGAGGACGATAAGTGCAAGTTGAAATTCAAGGATTTCAAGGAAAAGACTATCGGGCGCACTTTTGAGATCAAATTAAATATAGGGGAGACACTCGATTTCTTCATTGGCGAGATATCCACCAACAACAGGAACCTCTTGTCTGAGAACAAAGAGCTTATCATCAAGATATTCCATGCCTCTAAATTCGATAATTTAAGAGTCCTGCGGCAATGTCTAAACGATTATCACAGGATAGCCATGGCTTTGCCGGAGCATTATCATAAATCTCCCAAGTACAAACTTGTCATAACATCGTTGTTGGCAAATTTTGTCGCCGTTTACTGCGAGTATAAGGGTGGGAATACTCGGATCGGAAGCCTATTCAACAGCCTGTATGACATGTTCCCGGATAAAGAGAAAGATGAGGAGCGTGAAAAAATCCTCTCCAAATACCGTTTTATAGAGATAGGTAAACAGTTGGATATTTTTGATAGATTCATCGTTAATGAAATTGTCTGCTATCTGGAAAGCGGGTATTTTGACACGACCTACCTGCAACAATATTTTGCAGCCGAAGACGCAAGTTTGAACAGTTGGGATTACCTGTACGACTATTGGAGACTGGATAACGGGGAATACGAGAAACACTACGGGGAAACGGTACGATATTACTTTGCGGATGAAAGCGTTGATCTAAAAGAATTGTTTGTCATTATATCTGTACTATCGGTTTTATATAGCGACAACCTTGTTCACGTATCCGAGGAAGACATCATAGCCCAAGGCAAGCACTCCATAGACAGGCTGATGGAAGGTATCAGCGACATGGAGGGTTTGTTGAATTGTAACTCAAAGGTACATGCGGGTACAAGAAGGAATCATTCTAATATTGGTTCAGATCGAATTTTGAATGGACTGGTTGCGTATTTTCAAAAACTATTCGGGCAAAGATTGAAGAAATGCCCTAATAAAGTGTCTGTCATGCTGGAAAATCTGACGGATGAAACTTGCGAACGCCTGAATCCGGCATTGAATGATGTAGTCCCGGTCAAACAGCGTCTTTATAGGGATACTTCAATATTCCAAGAGGCTGATGCGGATAAGGTTTCAAAAAGTATTTTGGGATTGTCCAACGAATCACGTAACACCTTTCTGCATTTTTTACAGTTCCGTTATAAATATACCTCTTGGGGCAGTGAAATAGAACACTTGAGCAAATATTGTCAATCAGATTTGCCACAACTAAAATTAATCAATGAAAGACTAAAGGCAGAAGCGGCAAACAGGAGATTGATAGAAAAGTATTCCATTGAGAAGATCACGAACCTGATAGATGAAATTACCGCAAAAGTAAAATAACTATTCCAGTCCGTTTTCGAAAGAGATGGCTTTGACAAGGGGCAAGCCGGTGACGAAATTTGCCCCGTGCCCCATCAACTTGCATCGTGGCTGGATGAGGGTGAAGTCGGTGCGTAGTACACATTTTCCTTTGAACCATCCGGAATTGGTGCTATGGATTCCGTTCTCGTGCGTACCCTTGAACTGGGTACGTTTATGTAGGACTTTTCCCCGCCTTTCATCGTTTGGGGTACGACAAGGCTACGAACGTGAAGCAAAACGCTGACAAGCTATACGGTTTTGATACATAGTTTTATATGAATCCATATATTTGCAGGGAAGTATAATGAAAAATGTATCAGAACGATGGAAATAGTAAGTATTGAAAAGAAGACCTTTGAGGAGATGAAGGAGCGGTTCGGCTGCTTCTCACGGCACGTGAAGGAACTTTGCGCCCGTTACCGCCCGCCCGGGAAGATGAACTGGATGGACGGGGCGGACGTGTGCGAGAAACTGGGGATCAGTAAACGGACGTTGCAGACCTACCGTGACCGGGGACTGCTGCCGTACAGCCAGATCAACCATAAGATTTACTACCGGACGGAGGACGTGGAGGTATTCGTGGAATCCATGAGCCGGGAAATAATGGAGGACGAGTGACATGGAAGTGATAACAAAAGACACGGAAGAGGTACGTGCGTACTTCGAGGCTCTGGAAGAGGGCATGAGGTATATTGATACGGTGACGGCGCATTTCCGTCCGGCGATGAACGGCGAGGTCTATTTCACGGGTGAGGATGTGTGCAGAATGTTACATATCACGTCAAGGACGTTGCAGGGCTACCGCACACAACGGTTGATCCCGTACATATCGCTGCCAGGCAAGACGCTTTACCGCCAGTCGGATCTGCTGCGTATGCTGGAAGAAAATTACGTGGACATGAGACAAAAGCGCAAACGGGGGAAAAGTCCAACATAAACGCACGGGGATATACATCGGAAAATGCAGCAAAGGCAGGAGCACTGTATCGGGGTTCCTGCCTTTGCCGTGTTTCGCATGGAGAAAGGTGTCAAGCCGTTTCCCGGAGGGACCGGTGCACCTGTTTCCTGCCTTGCTTCCTGTCCCTTTTCTCCAGTACGCTCCGCTGCATGGCGGCGAGGTTGCCAGAGATTGCCCGGAAATCTGAACTTACCATCTTGTTGGTTACTTCAGCGTAGATCTGCGTGGTGCTGATGTGCTTGTGACCGAGTATCTTGGAGAGCGCCTCTATCGTGCCGCCGTTGCAGAGATAGACGGTCGTGGCGAAGGTGTGGCGGCTCAGGTGGAATCCGATCTCCTTGCTGATGCCGCAGGCTTTGGCTATCTGTTTGAGATGCTTGTTGCATGTACCGTTAGAGGGCATGGGAAATACGAAATCGCCTCCGGCAAGTCCCTTGTACCTTTCTATCAGTTCCTTGGCTATTTCCATAAGGGGAACGTTGCTCGACACACGGGTCTTGGTGCGTCGGGTTATGATCCACTCCTCGCCGTCGAAGTCCATGCGCTGGATCTTGTCATGGGTGAGTGTCTTTATATCAATGTAGCTAAGTCCGGTGAAGCACCCGAAGAGGAACATGTCACGTACGAGGTTGGTCTGTTTTTTCACGAACACGGCGTTAGCCAGGGTGCGCAGTTCCTCTTCCGTGAGGTAGCCCCGGTCTGTCTCCTGCATTTCAAGGCTGTACTCACCGAAAGGGTCGGAACGGACGATACCACGCCGCCATGCCTTGTCTGTCAGGCTGAGCAGTGGCATGGTGTATATCCAAAGAGTGTTGTCACTCAATCCCTTTTCCACGCGCAGGTACTTATCGAAATCGGTGATAATCTCCTTTGTCAGTTCCTTGTAAGCCATATCGGTTCGTTTCTTCTTCTCCCAAAGGAAGGTGGCAAAATGGTTGTACACGGCCAAGTACTTGTTGTAAGTGGATTTGGCACGCTGTCCTTTCTCCACCATCGCCTCAAATTCCCGGTTCATGTTCTCGAAATCTTTCAGGATGCAGTTTTCCATCACACCGATACCCAGAAAGGCGTTACGCAGCTTTTCGGCGGTGACAAAATCCTCTTCCCGGAGGATGCGGTGATAGTGGTTGGTAAGCCGGGCACTGACTTCTTTGAGCTGCCCGTTTATCTCTGTCGCCTCGGCGGACTTGCCTTTTGCCTTACCATTCTCCCATAAATCCGGCGTAACGAATAGTTTGGTTCCCAATGCTTTGTCATCCCCATCAATGGAGATCTTCACCATGATGGGGGATTTTCCGTCCCGGTTTCTCACTGCCGATCTCTTGATGTAGAACGAGGTTGCAAACGTACTTCTCTTTGTTTTCATAACTCTAAAATTTTCGTTTCTAAAGGTAGTTAATTATTTGTTACCAAGAGTTATGCAAAACAACGCAAAGTTATGAAACAGAACTTGTTATATTCCATATATCCTCTTTAGGACTGGTAGCTGCTTAGTAGCCGAACTTTGTCTGAAAGGGGGATTTTCAAGCGTTTTATGCCAAAGCTTGTTTCAATCCGTCCTACATACAAAATACTGACCTCCAATTATTTAAGTAGAACTTTGCTTTTCTTTGCGTCTTATGCCGATTTTTTATTGAAAAAGGGTTGGTTCTTTGCAGGAACCAACCCTTATTCATTTATTCCAAGTTACTACTGCAGTCTGAATGACACAGGTACAGTATATTTCACTCGAACTTTCTTACCATTTTGCACTCCGGGAGTCCATTTCGGCATAGAACTTATCACGCGGATAGCTTCTTTATCCAAATAAGGATCAACCCCTCGTACCACTTCAGGATTAGAAATCGTTCCGTCTCTATCTACTACAAACTGAACAATGACTTTTCCTTGTGAGCCAGTTTCTTGCGAAATCGTCGGATATTTGATATTGCTACCTAAATATTTCATTAAAGCAGCTGTACCTCCAGGAAACTCCGGCATGACTTCAACACTTACGTGAATAATGTCTTCAACTACCGTTTCTGTTTCTACCACTGGTGGTATCCAAATAACGTCATGAACTGCATTCATATCCTCTGACACTGTAGAAACGTTATCCGTCACCTCCATATTGTTTTCCACTATTTCGAACAATTCTGTTACCTTAGTTTCGGGAGGAGGAGGCGGTTCCAGTTTCTCTTCAGGGAATGTGATCGGAACTAGCTCTGTTACAAAGATGGATTCATCATCTGGTGATAGTGCTGCAACTCTGACATCATGTTGTGTCCATTCGAACGAAACGAACATGAAGGCTAGCGCAACAACCAAACCCATCAACAACCAAGAACCCCGTTGATTCTCAATTGCAGCCTTTTTTGATTTCTTGGCTTCCATAAAAAATGTGTTTAAGTAATTAATAATAGAAAATATATAGTATATATACTACTTTTCGTTTTTCCTCTTAAGCATTACTTAAAGTGCTCTCTCGCTGCAATAAATATAGTCTTTTTATGGATAGGTTGTTACGACGCCCCTTGTTTATTTTATTCTTTTCTCTTCTTTTCGATAAAATTTATGAATTAATCCTCATATCGGACGACCTGCCCATTCCTGTCAACAATAATCCTTGAACATCTGTTTTTCAAAGCACACTAGAATAAATCTTTGCTAATCACCCAATCTTTCATCTTTCACCACTTATCACATTCAAAGGAACAGCTATTTCTTTCCTGAACTATTAATAGATAAGTTCTGTTTCATTAAATATAAACTTCCTTTTCACTAATAGATAACTTATTCTTCACCTGATTCAAACTATAAATGCAAGTTCCGTTTTTATAAATGAAACTTACGTTTATAAAAACAGAACTTTCATTTATATAATCAAAGCTTTCATTTATAGATTACAAACAGCCAAAAGGAACTTCTCTATTAGACGAAAGAAACTTTGCATAGGAAAGAAAGGAAGTTTTCTATTAATAGCCAATGCAAGAGATAGTACATAAGAAGATTCCAATAAAGAGAAGATTATATATTTGGAGAAACAATCAACGGTATACAGTTAACCAGATATAACGGCATATTTCAGCAATAAGCGGGATGCCGAACTGTCGCTAAATAGGTTCGCACTCATCAATATGGATGAATTTGACCAGAACCGAGTGAGCCAACAGGCATTTCTGAAACATATTCTTCAAAAACCGGTTGTCAACGTCCGGCGTCCGCATAGCACCGCTACTCAAGAGATGCGCCGATACAGAGGATAAATTTGCAATAAAATGAGATACGGTGAAAGATGGCAGATCAGTGACAGATCATTTTACATCTATCACCAACGTACAACTACCATAGACAGGAAGTTTCAGCAGAAGGTGAAAGATTGAAAGATAAAAGCATGAAAAAAAGCTTTAGTGGAGGGAGTATAGATATAAGACGAAACATCGTCTAACTAATTTTCGTTCTACTTAAATTGAAAAATAGACTCATTTAAATGGAGCCTGCGTTCAACTTTAGTAGAACGAAAATAGTCATGTAGATTAAATAAATTATTTATGAAAGAACCGAAAATAAGTATAGCGTCATAACAGATTATCTTTTACGATTCTCCGTTTGACAGGTTTAGATTAAACGAATAGTACTTATTTTGCTTTTTTCTTTTTCTTCGCGTTATCCTTCTTACGCATATCCTGGTATTTCTTATATTGTTCATCGGTCAAAATGCTTTTTATTTTAGCATCTATTTCCTGCCTTTTCTTTTGCATTTCTTCCCGCGTAGGTCTTTCATTCGATTTATTTTTCGCAGGTCTCATTTCTTCCATTGCAGCTTTGAAATCTTTGGCCTGCTTTTCATTCAAGCCCAGATCGGCAACAATCTGTTCCATACGTTTCTCTCTATCAGCCTTTCCATTCTGACGATTTTGAGCCATACATACAGTTGAGCCAATCAATAACGCAACTGCCAAACTTAAAATTTGCTTTCTCATCATTTTAATTCTCATATTAAATAAGTTATGTATGTTAGACCTCACAAATGGGTGAAAGTTAATTCGATGATGAGGTTAAAACTGTTTTTTCACATTATTTATCAAAGGGCAGCTAGTATCACATCGAAAAACGAATAAACGTTTTCTTATCCGGTAAAAAAACAGCAGCATCCAGTTTATCGGTTTAGAAATATTATTTCTATATTTGCAGGAGACAGATCAAAAGCTTGACATACCCTTATGCAAACCTATTACAAAACCGATTAATAATTAAAACGATGAGAACACTTTTCTTTATTCTGCCATTTATCTTTATCACTACGGGATGTATTAAACAGAATACAGAAAAAAGTGATATTTTGACAACAGAGGATATAGCCAAATTTGACAGTTTATTTAATGCCTGGGAAAAAGAAATACACAACAATCCCAAAGTACAATTAAGTTCAAGTACCCGTGCTTACACCATTTTACCCCAATTCAAAGAGCTAAAAGCTATGGGTAAGAAAATTATCCCATGTATCATAGAACAGTTTGAAAAGGACAATAACACTTTTTTTGCTTTACCTCTTTATGACGAATTACAAGATAATGACAGCCTAAAATCTCACAGAGAAACAAGCGAACAAGATAAAGTGAGCGAGATTGTGCAGAAATTCAGAGAACAGGAAAAAAGAAAGATGTGGGAAGAAGCTAATAGATACAAGACGTCTATAACCGACACTACTTTCCTGAAGACAAGAGGGACGATGTCGTATGCTGCAATAGATTTATTCACGGGACGAGGTTTCAATAAAGATTACGCATTTAATCAGGTTGTCTATTTGAAAGCCTTACAAAGAGCCCAGAAACATCTGTCTGTCGTAAATGGTCAGTTGGCATGCGACTTAAAGTCAGGTACAGAAATATATATTTCCGAAGATTTATACCTATTTATCACCGACCTTTTTAAGGATTGGAATACGTGGCTGAAATCGGGAAAATATGAGATAATAAAAGACGAGCAAGGGCTTTATACAGTGTTACCTAAGAAAACCAACCAATCATCGAAAACGAACTCCGTCACATTGCGACCTATTCCCCGTGACATTCCGACTGGAGAGGACATAAGTCCCGCTTCGCTTTCTATAGAAACAGAACACGATCATTATCCGCTATCAACTACAGAAGTAAAAATAACCATCACCAACCACTCCCACTATGAATATGAGTGCGGAGAAAAATACAGCCTTGCTTACTATAACAAAAGTAAACGGCAATGGGAAACATTGCCGACCGATCCTGTCGTTAATGATATACTGTGGATTTTCCCACCGGAGCACCCGAGTCACCAACAAACAATTAAACTCTATACATCAGAATCCCCCAACCATCCAGGGAAATACCGTATCTACAAATCATTCAACAGAGGCACCAAAGTGGCTTATGGAGAATTTGAATTACTACCTTAATGTGAATTTCCAACAACAAGCACACTCCGGATCAGTAACATTCGGATAACAGCTAATCATTTCAGTAACGATTCTTTCGTCGATGACGCGTGCAAATCGGCTCAGTTGTAATTCTTGGGGGATTAAGTTTAGTCAATTCCCTTCATGCATATACCTTTGCTAGCCTAAAAAGGAAGAAGCTCATATCCACTACTCCTCTAAATGATGCCCTAAATGCTTTGATTTTAGCATTAAATGCTTCCGCTGCTGCATTTGTACTCCTGTTCACAAAGAAGTTCAAAATCCTTTCATAATGGTTCTCAATAGAGTTTGCTACTGTTGTGAATGTATCGTATCCATATTCTTCAATCTTATTATAC
>NZ_GG774835.1:0-19931 GCF_000163675.1 Bacteroides sp. D22
AAAAAAAGAAAGGCAGCATAATCTAACTAAAATAACAGGAAAAACAGGAGAGGTTTTAACTTCCCCTAAAAAAGACATGTACATAATGCATGGGTGGGAAGGAAAAAATAAGAATATGTAAACAATATTCTACAAAAAAGATAGAAGACTGGGAGAGTTGAACGAAAAAATCAAGAGAAAAGCTCACGTAAAGCAAAGCTTTTCTCTTGATTTTTTAGAAAGAGGAACATTTACTGAATATCCCTGCTTAGAAATACAAAAAAAGGCAACTAACTCGCAGTGAATTAGTTGCCTTATCTTTTTTATTTATTAAATGTCCCTTTTTAATCTGTTTAGCTTTTTGGGCCACTCCAAATTGTAGTAAGGGTGATTTTTCTTTTTAGGGACTTTTGGAACGACCTCTCTTACTTTTGTGGAAGTACCTCAATCCAGTAATCGTCCGGGTCATTGATGAAATAAAGCCCCATGGCCGTGTTCTCAAAACATACACAATTCATTTCTTTGTGATAAGCTCTGATTGCATCGTAATCGCCGGCTACACGAAAGCAGAGATGGCTTTCGTTTTCCCCCAGTTCGTATGGAGCAGTATGATCTTTCAACCACGTCAATTCCAGCAAGAAACCTGTTTCGTTATCAGTCAGGTAGACTAACGTGAACGAGCCGTCGGATGCTTCCTTCCGATGATGTTCTTTTAAGCCGAGTGCTTTTTCATAAAAAGCGATACTCCGCTCCAGATTAGTGACGTTGATATTAAAATGGTCAAATTTACTTTTTATTTCCATTGTTGCGATTTTCTTTATTTTTTCATTAAGAGCTTCACGATTTCTCCAACATACGTGCGCGGTTGTCCGGCTTGCGGAGTTGTCTGTGAAGGCATTTTCTTACATTCGATAACAGCCGAAGGTGTTGTTTGGTTTGGAGCGTACAATTTTAATGTATAGCTATCTGCCTTTTCTATTGCATCGTAAGCTTGATCGGGTGAAAGCGTGCAATAGGCAACTGCTTTTCCTGATTGATAACCAAGTGCGCCACCAGCATTTGCAGTCATATTGGTCATGTTGAACTCATCTTTTCCGATGCTGATTACTAATTTTCCGCTTCCCATCAAAGCATATACTTCACCCGGGATTTGTTTCAAATCAATTTCTATATAACCCGGCATATCAGCGGAAGCCTTGCCTGCAGGAGTAGCAGGAGTGAGAGTTGCAGCAGGAACAGTGGTTTGAGCAGGTTCGCCAGTTGTCACTTTTATATCAGTCTTTTTATCTGCGCCACCAATGACAATCGGACCTGCGGCTGCAACGATTGATGGAGTTTTTTGCTCTTCTTCTTTCTTCTTTTTCTCTGTTTTCGGACGGGTATCAGGTGCTCCGAAAGCTACCGCTACATCCATAAATATATCATCGGCGAAGTCTACGGTTTTTCTACGCCATTTAGCCAAGCCACGTACTAATTTAGTCTTAGCTTTATTGAGCGCATATTTATCAGTAATCCATTCTTCGGCTTTATATTTTTCTGTTTCACGATAAGTAAAACGGATTTTTTCAAGCTCTACCAGGCAGTTTCCGGGGTTGCAGGTAACGGTAATCTGATAGTTAACTAATGTACGGTCTAATGACAGGGCACTGGAGCTGAAAACAATCCATTCTTCTCCAATACCGGCAATTGTTCCTTTTGCTTCGTCGGAGAAAACAATGCGGCTATCGATGTTTTTATTCTCTTTCAGACGTTCATCCATCCACTTTGTCATTGTGTCGTAGATTTGTGCCTGACTCATTCCGGGAATCTGGAACTCTTTGGAAAATACTACTTTACCTTCTACTTCAGGAACGGCTCCTACAAGGTACCTGGTGTCATCTTTCTTCTCTTTTGCAGAATCTGCCTTCATTGCCATCGGCAATGCGAGAAACATAGTAAGAAACAGAATCGTAAATTTATTCATAATTATAATGTGTTTATTTGGTAATCTCAAAACTTTCGCCCCGACGGGTGATGCTGATAAAACGGCATCCTGCATTTTCTGCAAAACTACGAAGCGCATTTCCTCCTTCATAATCTTCACTGAAGTGCATGGGCACAAATATAGTAGTTTTTATTTGTTCGATGAACTGTTTTGCCCCTTTCATATAATCTTTTCCCATTCTCCGATCCACCGGGAATAGCACTAGATCGATGTTAGGCACTTTTTCTTTTAAATATTTAACTTCTGCAAGGAAATCACCATTGGCTTTTCGTATCTCTTCTTCGGTCGATTCTTCACTCCAATGCCAGTTGTTCAAGTCGCCGGCATGGAAGATACTCCAATCTTGTAAGTGAAGAAGGAGCGAACTGCCGACATCTGTTGATCCGAAGGCGTCGATGCGGATCGTGTCGTCTTCGTAGGTTTCTCCTTTTTTAATATAGAAAGCATCTTCGGCTTTGGCACGATGGGACTTCAGAATATCTTTGGAGAAGATGTATTGAATGTCGGGGCGTTGCTCTTTCCAAGTCAATATTTCACGGTTAAAGTGATCGGGATGGAAATGAGTGGCCAATACGTACAGTTTACCCGGCCTTTGCAGGAGATAATCATGCACGATTCCCCGGTTGTGTTCCGTTTCGGAAGAATCTTTGTAGTAATCGATGATAATGGTTACACCTTCCATTTCGATGGCGAAACCGCTGTGATAAATATAATCCAGTGTCATAGCTGACTATTTTATGGTTGCAATATTACGTATTCTCGTTGGAGTTGCCAAGAAAAATCGACGAAATCAAGGAGCAAGACGACTGATTTTCCATTCACCGTCCGGTTGTAGGGTGTATAGAAAGCGGTCGTGCAGTCGGTTGGGGCGTCCTTGCCAGAATTCAATCCTTGTAGGTGTGACGGCATATCCGCCCCAATTATCAGGTCTTTCCACTTCTTTTCCAATCCATCGGGCGGCTTCTCTGACGAAGGATCGTATCAATTGCATTCTGCTTGCTATCGGTTGACTTTGCGGAGAAATTCGTGCGCCAATCCGGCTTTTATAAGGACGCTTCCGGAAGTATTCATCCGATTCTTCCGGTGAAACTTTCGTCGCTATTCCTTCTATATGTATTTGTCTTTCGAGAGCGTGCCAGACAAAAGAGAGGGAGATAGATGGGTTTTGTGCCAATTGTTTGCCTTTGCGGCTTTCGTAATTGGTATAAAAGATAAATTTTCCATCATGGAGTCCTTTTAACAATACTGTACGTGTGGACGGTCTCCCTTCGGGGGATACAGTTCCTACAATGACCGCAGTCGGTTCGTCCACTTCTGCGTCAATCGCTTCTTGCAGCCAACGACTGAAAAGCGAAAGCGGGTCGCCGGGAAGTTCACTTTCCCGCAACCCGCCTTTCGTATATTCCTGTCGGATATCTGCTATGTTTAATTTCGCCATAAGATTATCTGGCAGCTTTAGTTTATTATTTTTAATGATGATATCACATAGGTACTTCTATTAATAGAATATGTGAGTCTTTCAATGTCTCCAGTTCAACGCTGTTCGTATCGTAAACACCCATGCCGTCACGGCGTTTCAACACTTCACCGTCTACTACTATTTCTCCTTCAATGAGGAAGATATAGACGCCTGCATGACTTTGATGCATGTGATAACCTAATTTCTTTCCGGCTTCTACTTTGCCGATGGAGAACCAGGTATCTTGCAAAAGGGAAGCAGGTGTGCTACCGTCGGGAGATACGATGACTGCCAGTTCGTTCGGACGCTCCAGTTCTGCAATGCTAAAATCCTGATAAACGGGACGGGTATTCCGTTCTCTCGGCATAATCCAAATTTGCAGGAATTCCACCGGTTCTACCGGACTTGCATTTACTTCACTATGGAAGATTCCTGTTCCCGCACTCATTGTCTGAATTTCTCCGACAGTAATAATGCGGCTGTTCTTCTTGCTGTCTCCATGTTGCAGATGTCCTTTCAGAGGAATGGAAATGATTTCCATATTCTTATGCGGGTGAGTCTGAAAACCTTGTCCGGGCGCAACCTTATCATCATTTAATACGCGAAGAGCACCAAAATTGATACGATCGGAGTCGAAGTACTCGTCAAAACTGAAAGTGTGATAACTATCCAGCCAATCATACTGGGAATGTCCTCTTGTATCTGCTTTATGTATTACTTTTTTCATAAAAACTGTCCTTTCTCTTATTTGTTTATATGTTTGGTAAACAAAGAAAGCGGCTTAAAAGTTTTATTTCTTCACTTCATTTAATAAAGGCTTGTGATTGATAAAATCTTTTATGTTTTGCAGGGTGGTTGCGGCAATATTCTCCATTGCTTCATGTGTGAAAAAAGCTTGATGAGAAGTGACGATTACATTGTTGAACGAGAGCAAACGGGCGAGTACATCATCGTCGATGATGCGGTCGGATTGATCTTCATAAAAGTATTCGCTTTCTTCCTCGTATACGTCCAGTCCTGCGGAACCTATTTTTTTGTTCTTCAGTCCTTCAATCAGTGCATTGGTATGAATCAGTTGCCCGCGACCGGTATTGATAATCATTACTCCGTCTTTCATTTTACTGATAGAGTAGTCGTTTATCAGGTATTTGGTCTCTTCAGTGAGCGGACAGTGTAAGGAGATAATATCCGAATTGTGGTATAGTTCGTCCAGTGAAGTATAAACTATTTGTTCTTGACGGGCGAAGTTGTAGTCCGGATAGAGGTCATAAGCCAGTACGTTCATTCCGAACCCTTTTAAGATGTGAATCAGTATTTTCGCTATTTTTCCTGTGCCGATGATACCTGCTGTTTTCCCGTGCATATCGAATCCCATCAGACCGTGCAGGGAGAAATTACCGTCTTTGGTACGCCAGGAGGCGCGGGGTATTTTGCGGTTTAGCGATAGCATAAGTGCTACCGTGTATTCTGCAACAGCATAGGGAGAATAAGCGGGAACCCGCACTACGGTGATTCCGGCAGCGGCGGCAGCATTTAAATCTACATTATTAAATCCGGCACAGCGTAATGCCAGTAGTTTCACTCCGTTTGCCGCCATCACACGGATTACTTCTGCGTCGGCAACGTCGTTCACAAAGATACAGACTGCATCCACTCCTTGTGTCAGTAGTACGTTGTTTTTATTCAGATGTCCTTTGTAATAGCGTATTTCAAATCCAAACTCTTTGTTTTTGTCATTGAAAGAGGACTCGTCATAAGGCTTTGTGCCGAAAAATGCAATTGTATAGGCCATAATAGTATTCTATAATTATATAGTATTAAACATCGGAACAGGTGGATTTGTTTGCTTTCTGTACAGTAGTAAATATAGATTGTTTCATTAGAAACAGTTTGTTTTTTCAATTAAAATGGGCAGGTAAATGAAAAAAAATGCACAAACATGTCTCTCGTGTGCAATAATATCGTATCTTTGCGCCCGAAATAATTAAAAAAAGATTTAGATGAGAAAAATTTCGTTGATTGGTCTTGCAATGTTGATCGTTTCAATTCCAACTTTTGCCGGAGATTATCTAACCAATACGAATCAGAATGCTGCTTTCTTGCGCATGATAGCCCGCGGCGCTTCCATTGATGTTGATGGAGTTTATAGTAATCCTGCCGGACTGGCATTTCTTCCCAAAGATGGTCTTCAAGTAGCGCTTACTATTCAAAGTGCATATCAGACTCGTGATATAGCTGCTACAAGTCCTTTATGGACTATGGATGGACAGACCACTGTGCGTAATTATGAAGGAAAAGCTTCTGCTCCCGTTATTCCTTCCATACATGCTGTATATAAAAAAGGTGACTGGGCATTTTCCGGTAGCTTTGCTATTGTTGGTGGTGGCGGAAAGGCTTCTTTTGATAATGGTTTGCCTATGTTTGATGCTGCTGCTATTAGTTTGGCAACTTCTGCGAGTGGGGGAATACTGAAACCTAATATGTACAATATTAATTCAGCTATGGAAGGTCGTCAGTATATTTACGGTTTCCAGTTAGGAGCAAGTTATAAGATTAATAAGCATTTTTCTGTTTTTGCCGGTGCTCGTATGAATTATTTTACAGGCGGGTATAAAGGTTATTTGAATATTGCTTTGAAAGATGGTGTGGCTCAACAATTAGGTGCTGCCATGGTACAACAAATCATGGCTGCTAATCCTGGTATGAGCTTGGAACAAGCAACTCAGGCAGCACAGGCGCAATCAGGACCTTTGCTTCAAAAACTTGATAATACAAAGATTGAGCTTGATTGTGACCAGACAGGTTGGGGGTTGACGCCTATTATTGGTGTAGATGCTAAATTTGGCAAATTGAATTTGGCGGCGAAGTATGAATTCAAAGCTAATATGAATATTGAGAATGATACGCATACGCGTGAGTTTCCAGATGCAGCGGCGGATTTTATGGCACCTTATGCGAATGGTGTGAATACACCAAGTGACCTTCCTTCTATGCTTTCTGTTGCAGCAAGTTATGAGTTTTTGCCTTCACTTCGGGCTTCAGTAGAATATCACTTCTTTGATGATAAGAATGCTGGTATGGCAGATGGCAAACAGAAAACATTGAAACATGGTACACACGAGTATTTGGCTGGTGTTGAGTGGGATATTAACAAATTATTCACTGTTAGTGGAGGTTATCAGAAAACAGACTACGGTTTGAGCGACGCTTTCCAATCAGATACAAGTTTTTCTTGTGACTCTTATTCAGTAGGTTTTGGAGGTCGTATCAATTTTACTCAGGCATTGAGCCTTGATGTAGCTTATTTCTGGACTACATATAGTGATTACACTAAAGAAAAACCACGTGGTTTAGAGGCAACATCGATGGCATCATTAGTGGATAAAGACGTTTACAGCCGTACTAATAAAGTATTTGGTGTGAGCGTGAACTATAAGTTCTAAATTTCTAGTCCTTTATATATAGAAAAGCCGTCTCGAACATGGTGTTGAGACGGCTTTTTGTTTTATTATGTCAGTTTAGAAAGAATACTGCACCAGCATATTCAACCGGTTGGCATGACGGGTTGCGGAACTGAAATCAGTGCGCCATCCTCTCAAATATTCAACGCCGACTTGCAGATTGCTGCTTACATTCCAGAAAGCATTGGCTACCAGATATTGTCCTTTACGATAGGATTCGGGATTCTCACTAGGGTATCCATTTTCAGAATAAAGTCTGGACAGACTGTATGTTCCGGATATAAAGATGCTCGGGCAAAGATTGTATTGCAATCCTGCATACCATCCCAGCATCGGAAGAACTTGCATTTTTCCTTCCTTGTCGGGATCGGGGACGATGTCTACGTTCAGGTTGCTTAAATCATTCAGGTAGGAACCGATACCTTTTCCATAATTAAATTGTCCGTATGCCTGCAATTTCTTGGTAATATTGAAGGTTGTAGAGGCTTGCAAACCGAAGCCGGTAGCAGAATAGGCTTTTTCATGCACATTGCTCGAATAAGTCATGCTGCGGATAATGGCTCCTAATTTAATATGGCTGTTGCTGTTCCAGTTGTACTGTACGGAAGTGGCAAAGTCAGGCATCCGTTGGGTGTTGATAGACAAATCATTGTTGGTTGTTCCGTCTACCGAAGGCATTTCCATAGAAACACCAAACTTCCAGTTTTTCAACTTATCACACATATAGCTTAATTGCGTAGTGCGGTAAAAGGCTGAACCGTTAGGCCCTGCAAAGTCGATAGTCGGAGGCAGTGCGGAGAGGTTCATGAACGAACCATAACTGTACCCGATAGTGAAACCTAGGAATTGCGCGTAAGCGTTTTGTAATTCGAAGGTCTTTCCATCGCCACGGAAGTTTCCGGCAGTGTAAACTACGAAGTCTCCCAAATGTTTGGTACGTCCTACCAATTTGAGGAACAGGGTGGAAGTGGTGATGTCCATCTGGAATTGGTTCTTTGCAAAATTGCCGCTTCCGCGTTGTGGTATCAATGCCGGATAGAAATCTACATCATTAACGATACCGTTAAAATCATACTCTGCCGTTGCACGAACGTACCCTCCGATACCGAGGGCGAATTTCCCTTTCTGGTCAGTGAGCAGGAAGCGGGGAGCATTGGGGTCGTGAAAGCGCATCTGTGAACGGTCGTTCATGATTCGGATGATTTCATCTCCTGCTTTGTTCTTCGAGACAAACATGATCGAGTTGGGTTCTTCATCTTCGATGATTACCTTCTTTTGCGCATGGGCACAGAGGGGGAAAATTCCTATCCCCAGTAGCATAGCTACCATTTTAAAGCTTGTTTTCATTATGAGTTAAGTTTTAGGTGAATGCCCAATCAACAACTAAAAAAAGAAATGGTTGAGAGGGGCAAAGGAAAAATTGCCAAACTAATCGGAAGAATTGCTATTTATAATGATTCTAAAAAAGCGGATCTTTGTATCGTACTAATTTAGATAAAAGAAATACGACGATGGAAAAAGTAGATTTTACGAAAGGAATATTAGCGATACAACCGGATTTGCATCGCTTCGCATATAAATTGACGGCAGATCGCGAATCTGCCAATGATTTGGTTCAGGATTGTTTGTTGCAGGCATTAGATAATCAGGAGAAGTTTACGTATAGCAAAAATCTGAAAGGATGGATGTATACGCTAATGCGTAATATTTTCGTGAATAACTATCGTCGTACAGTTCGCGAAATGAACTTGATTGATGATAGTTACTCCATCAATCAACAACATCTGATAGAAGATGAGGATGCTGACAGATTCGAATTTACATACGATATGAAACAGTTGTATAAGGTGATACATTCCATACCGGAAGAGATGAAAGTGCCTTTTCAGATGTTTGTAGCTGGATTTAAATATAGAGAAATTGCCGAGAAATTAGGATTGCCGATGGGAACGGTGAAGAGCCGTTTGTTTTTCATCCGTAAACGGTTGAAAGAGGAATTGAAAGATTTCTCTTCCTGATGCGCCTTTTTAATTGAGTGATGTGTTTTAAGGTCAAAGTGATGAGCCTTCCTGTCAGAATACGACGCTGATGGGAAGGCTCTTTTTTATTGTCAATCCAGTATTTCCTGTACTCTGTGTTTAGCCTTTTGGACAGTTACTTGTGCGGTATGGGCTGCTTCTATAGCTTTTTCTTTCACTGTAGTCGTCTGAAAAGGATTGTTCATAGAGAGTTTTCATTTTTTTTTAGTCATCCTTTCTTTTTAGTTTTATAATTCAGTGTTTTGATGCTGTTGAGGTAGGCTTGTTCTACGGGTGAAAGCGTGCGTACTTCCCACTTGCGATATTCTGTTTCAGCTTTATCCATAGCTTGTTCATGACTTATCATACCGGCATCCATCAATAGAACTTCTCCCGTAGAAGACAGTATGGCATCCAGATGTTTGATGTAATCGTTCATGTACATTGGACGGTGCTTGATAGCTTGTACTTCGGCAAAATCAAAATATCCGGAGACAAGGTTGTTCAGCACTTTGAGTTCTTCTGCGCTCAAGTAGTTCTTGGCTATCTTTGCATCGCGCAATGTCGGATGGTCGCCTTTAAAGGAAGTTAGTCCCATCATGTGTTGGTCGGCATCGGCTCGTTCATAAATAACTTCTGCAGCTGTATGTCCGTGGGCTGCAAAGTGTAGCTTATTCTGAACAATCTTGAAGAATTCAATAGATTGTTTGGCGTGGGGATCGTAATCTACGGCAGTAGCATAGATATCAAGCACTTGTCTATACATCACCTTTTCAGACGATCGGATGTCACGGATGCGGTCGAGTAACTCTTTCCAATAATAGCCTCCTCCCATCTGCTTCAATCGTTCATCATCCATGGTAAAGCCTTTGATGATATATTCTTTAAGGCGTGCCGTTGCCCATTGACGGAAGTGTGTGGCTTGAATTGAATTTATTCGGTAGCCTAAAGATATTATCATATCAAGATTGTAGTGAGGAATTTCTCTTTCAACCATGCGCGCTCCTTCTTGTCGAACCTGTCGGATTTTCCGACAGGTTGACTCTTCAACAAGTTCACCATCTTCATAAATGTGCTTAATATGTTCTACCACATTTGTTCGAGACGTTTGGTAAAGGTCGGCCATTTGCTGTTGGGATAGCCATACGGTATCTTCGTCCATCTGCACTTCTATGTGTGTCTGCCCGTCTTCACTTTGGTAGATGATGATATTGCTTTTATTTTCTTTTGCCATGATTTAGATATCGTTTCTTTAAATATAGTTTATAAGTTTAATCTTTGATACAAACATTAAGCTCTGTATTTGGCAAAGTTATGTCTTTTCAGTGAAATGTATGTCAATCATCGGATTTCTTTTGCTTTTTCATAGTTTTTCCTATACCTTTGCAGCGCAAAAGAATAAAAAGACATTTGATGCCGTGAATAGCGGTCGTGTATTCTAGAACACCACGTAAAAAACAGGAATTATGAAAGAAAAAGTATCTGTACCCTTTATGCTGCTGGGTATCCTTTTTAACGTTTGCCTTATTGCAGCCAATCTTCTTGAAACGAAAGTAATCCAGATCGGTAGTTTGACCGTGACAGCCGGATTATTGGTTTTTCCTATTTCTTATATTATAAATGACTGTATCGCCGAGGTTTGGGGATTCAAGAAAGCGCGCCTTATCATTTGGAGTGGTTTTGCTATGAACTTCTTTGTGGTCGCTCTTGGGTTGATAGCTGTTGCCATTCCTGCTGCTCCTTTTTGGGAAGGTGAAGAGCACTTTGATTTTGTGTTCGGTATGGCTCCACGTATTGTGGCTGCCAGTCTGATGGCCTTTTTGGTAGGCTCGTTTCTTAATGCGTATGTGATGAGTAAAATGAAAGTAGCCAGTCAGGGACGTAACTTTTCAGCCCGTGCCATTTGGTCGACTGTGGTGGGTGAGACTGCCGATTCATTGATTTTCTTCCCGGTAGCTTTTGGAGGTGTCATTGCTTGGAAAGAACTGCTTATCATGATGGGGATTCAGATTGTATTGAAATCCTTGTATGAGGTGATGATCCTCCCGGTAACGATCCGTGTGGTGAAAGCAATCAAGAAAATAGACGGTAGCGATGTTTACGACACGGACATCTCTTATAACGTATTGAAAGTCAAAGATATTTAATATAGAATATGAATAGAGAAGCAGCATTGGTTGTGTTTAGTGGTGGGCAGGATTCTACCACTTGCTTGTTTTGGGCAAAACGCAATTTTAAGAAAGTATATGCCTTGAGTTTTCTGTATGGTCAGAAGCATCAGAAAGAAGTGGAACTTGCGCGGGAGATAGCCCGGAAAGCGGAAGTGGAATTTGATGTGATGGATGTTTCTTTCATCGGACAGTTAGGCCATAATTCATTGACCGATACTACCATGGTGATGGATCAGGAAAAGCCGGCAGATAGTGTTCCCAATACATTTGTTCCGGGACGTAACCTGTTCTTTTTGAGTATTGCGGCTGTGTATGCCCGTGAACGTGGTATTAATCATTTGGTAACGGGAGTTTCCCAAACGGATTTCAGCGGTTATCCCGATTGTAGGGATGCGTTTATCAAGTCTCTCAATGTGACTCTCAATTTGGCTATGGATGAACAGTTTGTGATTCATACTCCTTTGATGTGGATTGATAAAGCAGAGACATGGGCGTTAGCCGACGAATTGGGAGTACTGGAACTGATTCGTACCGAGACTTTGACATGCTATAATGGTGTTCAAGGAGATGGCTGCGGACATTGCCCGGCTTGTACGTTACGACGGGAAGGATTGGAGAAGTATTTAAAAAGTAAGAATCAATAATATCTCTACATAGAGATTAAAATGCATTTTTTTGCTGTCATCTGTCACATTGTTGTTGTTAAACGGTTGATTATAAAATAAATAGTTTGTGACAGCAAGTGGTGACAGCAACAAAACTTGATATTTTGCCGTCACATCTATTGTCACCGGTAAGTTTCAATTAATAGAAGATAGTAGCTTCTGCCTGGAATGTATTGGCTTAGTTTAGTTTCAGCAGCTTGAAACTAAAGTTCCAACGGTAGGAAACTAGAGTTTCAACGGTGGGAAACTAAAGTTTCTGTTACTTGAAACTATTAGTTCCAAGGCGTGAAACACTTGGTTCCTCGGTGTGAAACACTTGGTTTCTCTACGGGAAACAGTTTGTTTCAGGTAATGAAACAAACTGTAACAAGTAAGCTGCGGATAAAGCAACCGTGGGTTAAGGGTTGATGGTGATAGGTGATAGATGCGGTGATAGGTTGTAAAACGAATCTTTCACCACTGAAACATCGATGAATAGAGCGTTTGAGATTGGCCGGTGATAGGTGAAAGAGGAAATGTGTTTTTTTATCTAGAATAGGGGTTGTAGTTAACGAGTACAATGACAGAATTAAAAGACCAACTTTCTTTATTAGGAAGAAAGACCGAGTATAAGCAAGATTATGCTCCTGAAGTATTGGAAGCTTTTGATAATAAGCATCCTGAAAATGACTATTGGGTACGTTTTAACTGCCCGGAATTTACAAGTCTGTGTCCTATCACAGGGCAACCGGATTTTGCTGAAATACGTATCAGCTACATTCCTGATATAAAAATGGTAGAAAGCAAAAGTTTGAAATTGTATCTTTTCAGTTTCCGCAGTCATGGTGCTTTTCATGAGGACTGCGTAAATATCATTATGAAGGATCTTATAAAACTTATGAATCCCAAATATATTGAAGTAACAGGTATCTTTACTCCTCGTGGCGGTATTTCTATCTATCCATACGCCAATTACGGTCGTCCGGGAACAAAATTCGAGCAGATGGCGGAACATCGCTTGATGAATCGGGAATAAATGAATCGGGAATAATAGTAAAGATATAAAAACTCATTAGCTAAAAATATCGAATATGACTCATCATGTGCCCGCTGATTTGCAAAGCTATGTTTGCCAAAGTATTATCCCTCAATATGCCAACTTTGATAAAGCGCATCAAATCGATCATGTAGAAAAAGTGATTGAGGAAAGTCTGAAACTAGCGATGCATTATGAAGTCGATTATTCGATGGTTTACATCATTGCTGCTTATCATGACCTGGGGTTGTATGAAGGACGTGAATTTCATCATATAGCCTCCGGTAAAGTTTTGTTAGCTGATGAAACTTTACGTCGTTGGTTTACCGAAGAACAACTGTTGCAAATGAAAGAAGCGATAGAAGATCATCGGGCTTCCAACAAACAGGCTCCCAGAACAATCTATGGAATGATTGTTGCCGAGGCTGACCGAATTATAGATCCCGAAATAACTTTGCGTCGTACCGTTCAATATGGGTTATCCCATTATCCGGAAATGGATAAAGAGGGGCAATATGCCCGCTTTCGGAAACATCTTACTGATAAATATGCAGAAGGAGGGTATCTGAAACTATGGATACCCCAATCGGATAATGCAGGTCGGTTGGCGGAACTTCGAAATTTGATTGCTAATGAGGACGAACTGATTAAGGTATTTGATAAGTTGTATTCAGATGAATTAGGATAGACTATCCTGATATTTTTTTTACTCTACATTTATCGGGTTGTAGCTTACAAAGAAACTATTTATTTCAGAGTAGCCAAATAGGCTACTCCTTTTAACACTATATTGGGAATACTTTATTCGTGATGATACGGCCCTCCATTCAATATCGTCATTGCCCGATAAATCTGCTCCACGAATATCAACCGAATCATTTGATGAGAAAAAGTCATCTTCGACATTGAAATCTTTTCGTGTGCTGCCTGATACACTTTTTCTGAAAAGCCATAAGGACCTCCGATAATGAACACCAATCGTTTGTTTACCGTATTCATTTTCCGTTTCATATATTCGGCAAACTCAAGAGAACGCATTTCTTTTCCATGCTCATCGAGCAGCACCACGATGTCACCCGGTTGAAGAGCTTTCAGTATCAGTTCTCCTTCCTTTTCTTTCTGTACTTCCATTGAAAGACTCTTCGTGTTTTTCAGTTCGGGAATCACTTCCATATCAAAAGTGATATAGCGTTTGGTGCGCTGGATATAGTCGTTGATGGCAGTGATATAGTGTTGTTCTACGGTTCGTCCTACGACGAGCAGGGTTGTTTTCATACGTCTACAATTCTGATTATTGCACAAAAATAGGCATTTTTTATGTTATTCTGCAATTAATGCTTACCTTTGCCTATCATTAGTTGAAAGTTTAAGCCTTTAAACTTCAACTTAAAAGCTTGTAATTATGAAAAAACGAGTGCTCGTAGGAATGACCGCATTGCTTCTTTCCCTCTCGTTGCTAATGGCGCAAGAGATACCGGCAGGAGTGATTACGGCATTTAAAAGAGGAAGCTCGCAAGAGCTAAGTAAGTATATGGGGGACAAGGTAAACCTGGTGCTCCAAGGTCGCTCGACAAACGTTGACAAACAGAAAGCAACAGCTATGATGCAGGAATTCTTTACGAAGAATAAAGTCAGCGGATTTAATGTGAACCATCAGGGAAAACGGGACGAATCAAGTTTCGTTATCGGCACGTTGGCTACTACTAATGGGAACTTTCGTGTGAACTGTTTCCTGAAGAAAGTGCAGAATCAATATTTAATACATCAAATAAGAATTGACAAGATCAATGAATAAGGAAAAAGAACTGATCGACAAGTTGATCGATCTTGCTTTTGCAGAAGATATAGGTGATGGCGATCATACCACCCTTTCATGTATTCCCGCTACGGCAATGGGAAAATCAAAATTGCTTATCAAAGAAGCCGGCGTATTGGCAGGTATCGAAGTTGCCAAAGAAATCTTCAACCGCTTCGACCCCACTATGAAAGTGGAAGTGTTTATCAACGACGGAACAGAAGTGAAACCGGGCGACGTAGCAATGGTAGTGGAAGGGAAAGTGCAATCTTTGCTTCAGACCGAACGCCTGATGTTGAACGTGATGCAGCGTATGAGCGGCATCGCAACCATGACCCGCAAATACGCAAAGGTATTGGAAGGAACAAATACCCGTGTGCTCGACACCCGTAAGACAACTCCCGGTATGCGCATCCTCGAAAAAATGGCAGTGAAAATCGGTGGTGGAGTAAACCATCGTATTGGTTTGTTCGACATGATTCTTCTGAAAGACAACCACGTAGACTTTGCCGGAGGTATCGACAAAGCCATCACTCGCGCTAAAGATTATTGCAAGGAAAAAGGCAAAGACCTGAAAATAGAAATAGAAGTCCGCAGCTTCGACGAACTGCAACAAGTTCTTGACCTCGGCGGAGTGGATCGTATCATGTTTGATAACTTCACTCCCGAAATGACTAAGAAAGCAGTGGAGATGGTAGCAGGCAAATACGAAACCGAATCTTCGGGCGGCATTACCTTTGATACCCTCCGTGACTATGCCGAATGTGGCGTAGACTTCATTTCGGTAGGGGCTTTGACTCATTCAGTGAAAGGACTGGATATGAGTTTCAAAGCGTGCTGATTTTTTTTCACCACAGAGGACGCAGAGTACACAGAGGTTTTAAACTTACTTTATAGGAAGAATTTCCTATCATTGTTCCTCTGTGTACTCTGCGTCCTCTGTGGTGAACTCTCTTCTATTCTTTAACTTCTTTTAGCGATATTTCTTGCAGCATTCCTCAAACTCTTGCGTCTAATGAGTAAAACGACGCAGACATACGTTCGATTTTAAAAAAAAGTAATTGACTTTGGAAAACGAGATAGAACTGATAAAGGGCTGTCGGGCAGGAAAGGATTCAGCCCGAAAGGAACTTTACACCCTCTATTCCAAACAGATGCTGGCGGTATGTTTCCGCTATACGGGCGATATGGATGCGGCGCACGATGTACTGCATGACGGTTTCATCAAGATTTTTACCAACTTCTCGTTTCGGGGCGAGTCTTCGCTCTGTACATGGATCACCCGGGTGATGGTTACTCAATCACTCGATTTCTTGCGGCGGGAGAAACGAGTCAGCCAGTTGGTAGTGCATGAAGAGCAGCTTCCCGATATACCGGATATATCGGACTCGGGAGGAGGGGCTGGAATCTCCGAAGAGCAATTGATGGCTTTTATTGCCGAATTGCCGGATGGTTGCCGAACCGTTTTCAACCTTTATGTGTTTGAAGAGAAATCGCACAAGGAGATAGCCAAGATGCTTCACATTAAGGAACATTCGTCTACTTCGCAGTTGCACCGGGCCAAGTATTTGTTAGCAAAAAGAATCAAAGAGTATAGGAATCATGAAGAAAGAAAATGATGAAATAACCGATCTGTTTCGCACGCGTCTCGCTGATGCAGGGATGAGTGTACGGGATGGCTTTTGGGAAGAGCTCTCGCAGGAAATACCTGTGGCTTGCCAGCATCGCCGTCGGATTCTGCTCTTCCGTGTGGCGGCTGCGGCATCTGTATTGCTCGTTTTGGCGGCCTCGTCGGCTACTTTCTTGTATTTCTCTCCCAAAGAAGAAATGGAAGAAGCATTTACAAAGATAGCCGTGACAAATGGAGGGCAGATGGATGGAGATGGAATACGCGTCAATCAGTTACCGTTGCCGGTAGAACCGGTGTTGCCGAAACCGGCTCCAAAGTCTTACGGTATGCTGTCACAATACACAGAGGAAGAAGATTCGCTTTCTATCACTTTCTCCATGTCGTTTTCTTTTTCTGCCACCACTTCTACAGGAAATGGCAACCGATATGGTAATCAAGGGAATAACGGCTTTTGGCAGGCAACAAACGGTGATACGGAATCATCTGTTGCTCCGGAAGAACAATCGAATGTGAATGTGGCTCGACCCAAAGCGGTGAAAAAGCATCGCTGGGCGATGAAAGTTCAGGTAGGCACGGCGCTTCCGGCTGATAATGGTACTTATAAAATGCCGGTTTCCGCAGGGGTAACGGTAGAGCGTAAACTAAACGAATCTCTCGGAATAGAAACCGGACTGCTTTATTCAAACCTTCGTTCAGCGGGGCAGCATTTGCACTATCTGGGTATCCCCGTTAAAGTAAATATGACACTGGTAGATACGAAGAAATTTGACCTTTACGCTACCGTAGGCGGAATAGCCGATAAATGTATCGCCGGCGCGCCGGACAACAGTTTTAAAGAAGAACCTATCCAACTGGCAGTGACTGCCGGCATTGGAATCAATTATAAGATTAATGACCGACTTGCTGTTTTTGCCGAACCCGGAGTTTCGCATCATTTCAAAACAGATTCGAAACTGGCTACGGTACGAACGAAACGGCCGACTAATTTTAATTTACTTTGCGGACTTCGCATGACGTATTAATCCTTATGAAAATGAAAAAAACACTACTAATGCTGTGGATGGCTGTTTGCCTGATCGTATCTTTTACAGGATGCACCAGCGAAGAAATGGATTATAACAATCCGGATGTTGCCCTTTTTGTGAAACAATTGAAGTCGGGTACGTACAAGATGAAGAATGATAAAGGGGTGGTGGAGGTCCCTCATTTTACGGAAGAGGACATCCCTGAACTTTTAAAATATGCAGAAGATCTGACTATTATTCCTTCTTTTCCGTCGGTTTATAATATGAACAACGGTAAGATTCGGTTGGGCGAGTGTATGCTTTGGGTGATTGAGTATATCCGCCAGGGCACACCGCCGTCATTAGGTTGCAAAATGGTATTGGCGAATGCTGAAAATTATGAAGCAATTTATTTCCTGACTGATGAGGAGGTGCTCGATGCAGCCGCTTGTTATCGTAGTTGGTGGGAAGAGCGCCAATATCCGAAAACAAGATGGACGATTGATCCGTGCTACGATGAGCCGCTTTGTGGATCGGGTTATCGTTGGTGGTAACAAAGGAGGAGCCTTCGGAAAGTAAAAAATAGGAAACATTCATGTGGGAACGTTTGTTTGTATCAGTAGTCTTATGCTGCTGACAGGGGATTACTACGCTCAAAAGACCGCTTCTCGTAGGAGAATATAGGTGGTAACGTAAGGGAGAAAAGTATGTGCATTAGTGTATATGAAGTGCTCCAAAATAACAGGTAATGAAAGAGGATAGAGGATGGATAGATTGAAACGGTTTATTGCAACGATGGTACTGTGCCTGACGGCTTTATTTGCATATTCGCAAGTATGGACGGCGCAAGACTCTTTGCATTTGAAGAAATTGCTGGAGAGTGACCAGGAGTTGCATTTGAATATGGATGCTGTAAAGTCGATTGATTTCGGAACTGCGGTTGGTACTCCCCGAATGTCGGAGGAGAAAAGCTGGATGATGCCTGATGAATCGCTTCCTGAAGCATTGCCTAAACCGAAAGTGGTGTTGAGTTTGATGCCATATAAAGCGAATACCCGTTATAACTGGGACCCTATCTATCAGAAGAAGATAAAGATTGATAAAAACACTTGGCGGGGAGATCCTTTCTATGAGATACGCCATCAAAGATCCTACTCGAACTGGGCACGTAATCCGATGGCGAAAGGGGTGCGTAAATCTTTGGATGAGATACAGGCGAGTGGAGTACGTTTCCGACAGTTGAGCGAACGTGCCAATGGAATGATGGTGAACACGGTAGTGATGGACGCACCTATTCCCTTGTTTGGTGGAAGTGGGGTATATATCAATGGCGGAACGGTCGGCGGACTTGACCTGATGGCTGTCTTTACCAAAGAGTTCTGGAATAAGAAAGGCAGAGATAACCGCGCCCGCACATTGGAGGTTTTGAGAACTTATGGAGATTCTACAACTGTGTTGATAAATAAACCGATCGAACAGATTGCACGCTGAAGACGTTATAATGATGTGTTGATGTAACAATGTGTAATGTACTGACTTGAGAGTGTTTGTAATTGAATAATTAGTATATTTGTGTATTGTTATGTTGGCGCATTGTTATATAACTCTGTCGTTTTCATTGGTATTTTGGCATATTAAAACATAGATAAATAATTAATTATGAATAGAATTACTTCCCTTCTGGGTATTCAATATCCTATTATTCAAGGTGGTATGGTGTGGTGTAGCGGTTGGCGTCTTGCTTCTGCCGTGAGCAATGCCGGCGGATTGGGATTGATCGGCACCGGTTCTATGCATCCGGACACTTTACGTGAACATATCCGTAAATGTAATGCGGCCACAAAATTTCCCTTTGGAGTGAATATCCCTTTGATGTATCCCCAAATAGAAGAGATTATGAATATTGTAGTGGAAGAGGGGGTGAAGATTGTTTTTACCTCTGCCGGAAATCCGAAAACGTGGACCGGATGGTTGAAGGAGCGTGGAATAACAGTTGTTCATGTCGTTTCATCTTCTCGTTTTGCTATGAAATGTGAAGAAGCCGGGGTGGATGCAGTAGTAGCTGAAGGTTTCGAAGCCGGAGGGCATAATGGACGGGAGGAAACAACGACTTTCTGTTTGATTCCTGCTGTGCATGAGGCTACCACATTGCCTTTGATAGCCGCGGGAGGTATTGGTACAGGAGAAGGAATACTGGCTGCTATGGTGTTGGGGGCGGAAGGTGTGCAAATAGGAACACGTTTTGCGCTGACTGAAGAGAGTTCTGCGAGTCCGGTATTTAAAGATTATTGTTTGAGTCTCGGTGAAGGGGATACTAAGTTGTTGTTGAAAAAGCTGGCTCCGACACGATTGGTAAAGAATGCTTTTCGTGAAGCGGTGGAGAAGGCTGAAGATAGTGGTGCAACTTCCGAGGAATTAAGAACTTTGCTCGGACGCGGACGTGCTAAGAAAGGTATCTTCGAAGGTGACTTGGAAGAAGGTGAACTGGAAATAGGTCAGGTCTCGGCAATAATATCCCGTCAACAGTCGGTGGCAGAGGTGATGAATGAATTGGTTGAATCTTATCGGCAAGCTGTGGAGAAAAAATATTTGTTTGAACGATAAATGATAATTTTGCGGAGTGCCCTGAAAGGGCTTAATTATATAGCGTAGGGCAACGCCCTACGAAAAAACACACCAGCCACAAGCCCTGAAAGGGCGGAACTGTATACAATTATGCCCTTTCAGGGCGCAAATTCAGATTGTCGTTT
>NZ_GG774834.1:0-5837 GCF_000163675.1 Bacteroides sp. D22
GAAGTCCTGAACTTCAATCTCAGGGAGGAAACCTTTTGAGTGAAGATGTAGATCTGAGTACTCAGCAGGAATAGTGGCTTTCTCCTCTAAATAAAGAATAAAGCAAGTATCCTGAGAAACATGATTGACTAGGGTAAAATAATCAAGGATTCCTGAAGGCAAGAACAAGCTTAAAGAAGCAACAGGATCAATCGTTTGGGAAGAGGATGTTTTCATGATGCAAAAATAAGAATTTTAACGCAATCCCCCAAGGTTTCAGACTGAGCCGTTTTCAGACTGAGCCCTTTTCGTTGCAGGTGGCAGATGCTTTTATGTTTTTCAACTTTATAGTAGGAAAAACTTTAGCACTTGAATGATATTCTACCAACAAAAAGAAAACCCTCATAAGTACTTAACTTACAAGGGTTTCTTTGGGGGTGGCAGATGGGACTCGAACCCACGACATTCAGAACCACAATCTGACGCTCTAACCAACTGAACTACAGCCACCATGTCTGCGTTTCTCTAACGCGGTGCAAAGATAGATATTATCTTTTAATCTCCAAAAGATTTCACTACTTTTTTTTGTAAAAAGTATATTCTTTTATTCCCTGATTGTGCTTGTTGAAAAGGGTTCGAGCATCATTTGTGAAGATCTTCAGAGAGTTACGTGCTTGTAAAGGAATTGAATCAGCAGGTAGGTTGACGGGGAGTAATTGATGATTTTTTTTCCCGGACTGAATGGGGCGGGCTGTCCAGACTAAACTATACTCGCAATTATTGAGACGGACTGTGCTGTCTTTTACTAATTCCATTCTTACCATCAGTCCACCATCGGTGCGGCGGGCGGACATATTGGAAATATAATTTCCCAGTGAATAGACTACGAGATGTTTGTCGTTCGTCACGCTGTCTGTGCGAACTTCAATGGGTTGAACTACGTGAGGGTGGGAGCCGATGACATGATTTACTCCTTTTTGAATCAGCCAGTCAGCAAGGAATTTCTGCTCTTTGTCCGGGAGCGACTGGTATTCGATTCCCCAATGCATACAAGCTATGATTGCGTCCGGTTTCATTGTTTTGCTCTCTTCAATATCTTTGGCGATAACTGTTGTATCAATATAGTTCACGATATTGGGAGGAGTAACGGGGATACCGTTTGTGCCATACGTATAGTTGAGCAGGGCGATGCGGAACCCGTTCTTTTCCAATAAAAGAGGATATTTCTTGTCGCGTTCTTCGGTGTTGATATACGTGCCTGCATGTGGAATTTTCAACGAGTCGATAAGTTGAATGGTACGCTCCAGTCCGGATTTGCCACGGTCGAGACTATGATTGTTGGCAGTCACTAAAACATTGAAACCTGCGTCATGAATTGCGGTCAGAAATTCGTCCGGTGCGCTGAAAGCAGGATAACCTTTGTAGGGTTTGCCTCCTAACGTAACTTCCAGATTGGCGATAGCGAGATCGGCTCTCCCTATTTCTTCTTTAACGTACGTAAAACAGGTGGAATAATCATAGCCGGTTGAGGTCCGTGCAACGTTGATTTGTCCTTGATGCTGCATGAGGTCACCTACGAAAAGGAGTCGTAGGGTATCAGTGGGGGGAATACTGTCGGTTGCGGAAAGGCTGTCCGACAGGGTATCGATGATAGAATCTCTCTTTGCCTGCGACCGGGAGGTGCAGGACAAAGAGAGAAGTAAAATCATCAGAAACAAGCTATGTTTCATTGATAAATGGCTTTCTTGCCAGCTAAGAGTGTATTTTTCATTAACGATACAATCGTCATCGGTCCAACACCGCCCGGTACGGGAGTGATAAAGGAACATTTTGGGGCAACTTCGTCAAACTTCACGTCACCAGTCAGTTTGAAGCCTGATTTCTTGGTTGCATCCGGCACACGCGTAGTACCTACATCGATAACTACCGCACCTTCTTTCACCATTTCGGCTTTTACAAAGTTGGGTTGTCCTAGGGCAGCGATGATAATATCAGCTTCCTGACATTCTTTTATCAGGTCTTTGCTGCGGCTGTGGCATACCGTCACTGTGGCATCGCCCGGATAGGCTTTCTGCATCATCAGGGCAGCCATCGGTTTGCCGACGATATTGCTACGTCCGAGTACAACACATTTTTTGCCGGAAGTCTCTATTTCGTAACGTTTCAACAATTCGAGGATACCGTTGGGAGTAGCGGATACATAGCACGGAAGTCCGATGGACATACGGCCTACATTGATCGGGTGGAAGCCGTCTACATCTTTACGGTAATCAATCGTTTCAATTACTTTCTGTTCGGAGATATGTTTAGGTAAGGGAAGTTGTACGATAAAGCCGTCTACATCGTCGTCTTCATTCAGTTCGCGTACTTTGGCAAGCAGTTCTTCTTCGGTCACGTCACTTTCATAACGGATGAGGGAGGACTTGAATCCACATACTTCACAGGCTTTTACTTTGGCAGCTACATACGTTTCGCTACCACCATCGTGTCCAACAAGGATAGCCGCCAGATGCGGGCGTTTTCCGCCACGAGCCACAATTTCGGCTACTTCGGCTGCAATCTCTTGTTTCACTTGTTCGGAAATGGCTTTTCCGTCTATCAGAGTCATATTTTCAGAGTATTTATTGGTGATGGGCAAAAGTAAAATAAATAACTGAACTCTCCAAAAGGATTGGAATTTTTGTCAGGAGATGAGCAGTATATTATCAGTTTGTTAGTGGAGAAACTACTTTCTACTGTAGGTTTCCGGATACAAAAAAGAGGAAGTCGAAACTTCCTCTTTTTTGTTATAATCAGTTTGGATCTATTGAATGATTATCTTTTCATTTTAGGCATCATCTTGCCCATCTTGCTGCTAGTTACCATCTTCATCATTTTGCGAGTCTGGTCGAACTGTTTCAGCAGGCGGTTTACTTCCTGAATAGTCGTTCCGCTACCTTTTGCGATACGTGTACGACGTGAACCGTTCAGTATTTCCGGGTTGGAACGTTCTGCCGGAGTCATGGAATAGATGATAGCTTCGATGCTTTTGAAAGCATTGTCGTCAATATCAATATCTTTGATTGCCTTTCCTACTCCCGGAATCATGGAGGCAAGGTCTTTCAGATTACCCATTTTCTTGATTTGTGCAATCTGGCTAAGGAAGTCATTAAAGTCGAATTGGTTCTTGGCAATTTTCTTCTGTAAACGTTTAGCCTCTTCTTCATCATATTGTTCCTGTGCACGTTCTACCAATGAAACGATGTCACCCATACCGAGAATACGGTCGGCCATACGGGCAGGGTGGAATTGGTCGATTGCTTCCAGCTTTTCACCTGTACCAACAAATTTGATCGGTTTGTTCACTACCGAACGGATAGAAAGAGCCGCACCACCGCGGGTGTCACCATCGAGTTTGGTCAGTACCACACCGTTGAAGTCCAGACGTTCGTTGAATTCTTTAGCCGTGTTTACAGCATCCTGACCGGTCATGGAGTCTACCACGAACAGAATTTCGTTCGGGTTGATTGCTTCTTTGATAGCGGCGATCTCGTTCATCATCTGTTCGTCTACTGCCAGACGTCCGGCTGTATCGACGATAACGAGGTCATATCCTTTGGCTTTAGCTTCCTGAATAGCGTGTTGTGCGATTTCTACCGGATTCTTGCTGTCCAGTTCGCAGTACATCGGTACTTCGATTTGTTCTGCCAATACGCGCAACTGTTCGATAGCTGCCGGACGGTAAACGTCACAAGCAACCAGTAATGGCTTACGGTTTTTCTTGGTTTTCAGCATCCGTGCCAACTTACCGGAGAAGGTGGTCTTACCCGAACCTTGCAAACCTGACATCAGGATGACTGCCGGACGGGCGTCGATATTGATCTCGGCTGTCTCTCCACCCATCAACTGCGTAAGTTCATCATGTACGATTTTCACCATCAACTGGCTTGGCTTCACAGCCGTAAGCACGTTCTGGCCAAGAGCTTTTTCTTTCACTGTATCCGTGAAATTCTTTGCCACCTTGTAGTTTACGTCGGCGTCGAGAAGTGCTTTACGTACGTCTTTCAGCGTCTCCGCCACGTTGATTTCGGTGATTTTGCCTTCACCTTTCAGAATCTTGAATGACCGTTCTAGTCTTTCACTTAAATTATCGAACATAGTTATTTAATTACGAATTACTAATTACAATTTACTTGGGCGAAAGAGGGACTTTTCCGTCTACTCTTTATTTGAGCTTGCAAATGTACAAAAATCTCTTGTATTTATATCTTTTTATTCTGCCATTTTGCTTTTTTGAGATAAATATAACTTGTTATCAACAGCAAGCTATAATACACAATCTCAATCGTAAAGCAAATTTCGATCGGTGCTTTCAGCCACATTCCGATGAAAATGATGTATGATCCGTAGATGATAATTGTAATCGTTTCGAGCAACAGGGCTGCCTGTGTATTTCCTGTTCCGGAGATACCGTTGAACACTACATTGGCTACGGATGCGATAAGCATGGCGCAACAAATTACATATACCGAAGGTACGGACTCCGTAATGAGCGCAGCTTCACTGGTGTAGATAGAGAGCAGGAACTGCGGAAACAGTGCCGATACCGCTACTAACCCCAGCATGATGAAAAAGGAGAAACGCGCAATTTTATTAATGAGCGGCATCACGTGCTGGATGCCTCCTGCACCAATAGCATTGCTGACAAGACTGTTGGTAGTCGTAGCCAGTGCGTTGACCGGAATCAGCAATACGACATAAATACTCCGGACGATATTGGCAATTGCCAGTTCCCGTTGTCCCAACCGTTCTACGGCTACGAAGAAAACAAACCAGGTAGCCATCGACAGGAAATATTGCAGCATGGTGAAGCAGGAGATACTAAGAATCCGCATCAGCAATGCAGGGTCGAATGTGCGCAGGCGGTTCATACCGTATTTCTTTAAATCGACCGTGGCATACGTATAGATGACGAAAAAGAGAATGGAGGAGGCTTCTGCCAATACGGAAGCAATAGCAGCCCCTTTGATACCCATTTCCGGCAAACCGAACTTTCCGAAGATTAATGCATAGTCTAGTACGACATTGGTTAATGCCATGACAATGGCATTGATGGTTAGCACTTTAGTGCGTGTAATGCCGATATACAATGCCCGGAACATGACATTGATAAAAGAGAAAAAGAATCCGTAAATACGCCAGTCTAGAAACTCCATTGTTCCTTCGTAGATGGATTCTGAAGAAACTAGCAAACGCATGATGTTTCCACCGAATGCCTTGGTGAATCCAAATAGCAGCAGTGCCATCACGAACAGGAACATGACTCCTTGAATCATGACAGGGCCGACATCTGAATAGCGGCCTTCGCCATTGCGTCGTGCTATGACAATCTGCGAACCGGTACTGAATCCGAATGCGATGGTGAATACACATATATAAAATAACCCGCCCATAGCCGATGCTCCAAGAGCTACCTCGCTCACGTGTCCGAGGAATGCTGTGTCGGTGACATTGATGACATTTTGTGCCAGCAAGCTTAGTAGTATCGGGTAACTGACACTCCAAATCTGTTTGTTGGTATACATAATTAAGCGTTTAAGTTTACCTTAATTCCGCAACACTATAATTTAACTTTATTTATAAGTTCCTGAGCAACAAAAAGTTGCTCAGGATTTTGCCATGTCAGATTTTTCACTTATCTTAGTGTTGCAATTCAAAACAAGCGTAAATCGTAACAAGACATGGCAAAGGTACAAATAAAATCTGAAAAACTCACACCTTTTGGAGGAATTTTTTCAATCATGGAGCAATTTGACTCCATGCTTTCACCTATTATCGACCAGACACTTGGTCAGAGATGCAGCAGTATCATCGGATAT
>NZ_GG774834.1:6668-17038 GCF_000163675.1 Bacteroides sp. D22
AGCAAGGCAATACGTGCTGAATATCTATACAGAAAACCGGGCTTATGCAAGACCTTTCAAAACAGAATTCGGATAAGAATCCTTTCTTTCCGGTTAGAATCTGCGTATTACCTCAAGTCGCATCGTGGGGTAAGGGGATGGTGGCTACATATTGATGTTGTGCTGTTGCTTTTTACTGAAAGCTGCTACTAACGACTCATAAATCTACCCTTAATCGTGTATTGGATGATAGTTGCGGATTTTAGGGTTTACACTTTGCAAAGATAGTGCTTTATTTCGATTCGGAGGCGATGGGGTAGATGAAAACTATTTCCGGACCTTCGGGAGTTTTATCGTTAGTTGATTCGGAATGAAGTATGTCTCCCTTACGGCTTAATATGAACCGGATGATTTGTGTTTGCCGGTGTTCTTGGGCTATACTAGTGCGGTGCTTGCTTGTAAGTTTGCCAGCGAAAGAACTAAAAAGAGTGAAGATTTCTTTGTTGTCTTCACTCTTTTTTATTATTTATTTTCTTTTGAGTATTTCCCGAACTCCAGGACCTTCGTGGTTAGGGTAGCCGGGAGTATGGTTTCTGCATCGTGGATCAGCATCTACTTTCAAGCTTCGGTAGTCATCTTTTGTGCGGGTGATGTAATCATCAAGCATGGCACGGTGTTCTGCGAGAACTTTACTGTATTTCGGATCTTTGGCGAGATTCTTACGTTCTCCCGGATCTTTTTTCATATCATATAGTTCTTCTCCGTTGCCTTCCAGATAGTGCGTGTATTTGTATCTCGGTCCGCGTACCATACGTCCGGGGGTAACGACATATTCATATTCGCTGTGCCATTCGGAAACTACATAAGGGTGAGTCTTTTTCTGTTTCTCTCCTTTTAATGTAGGTGCGAGACTGATTCCCGGCTTTTCGACTGGAACGGAAATTCCTGCCAAATCACAAAGGGTAGGCAAAAGATCCAGCGTAGGCTGTGTCAATAGTTGCTTTACTGGTTTTTTCTGTTGTTTGATGCCGGGGCCTGCGAAGATAAACGGAACGTTTGTCATTTCATCATAGAAACTAATATGCTTGGTCACCATACGGTGTGAAGCCATTCCGTCGCCATGATCGGCCATGATAACAACGATGGTGTTTCTTCCGGCAGGAGTGGAGTAAAGAGCTTTTAATACACTGTCTACTTGCTTGGAAACCATTTTAGTATAGTGCTGGAAAGCGGCAATGTAATGACGGTAATTCTCTTCATTCCAATGAGAGGCCTGGGTCATGCGGCGGTGGCTGCAACAGATGTATTGCACCGGTTTGGGGATATTGTTCCAGTCTTCCACGTCGAAGTTGGCTGGTAGTTCAGGAAGAGTTCCGCTGATGGGGCGATCGGTATGTACTCCTTCATTTGCACCTACGAATCCGCAAATGTTGTGAGGGTTCTGAAAATCGGCAATGCAGATGAAGGGTTCTTTGGGAGGGTTGCTTAAATAAGCAACAGCGTCTTCGCAGGTTCCTACATCCAGAAAACTGTCGTTATTGACCGGGAACTCCGGATCAGTGAATGGTTTGGCTACCGGTTCTTTGTGTTTGAATCCTCTTAGGGAGCCCATGTCGTGTGTTTTTCCGAAGTGTACGGCTTCGTAACCGTTTTCAGAGAAAAGGCTTCCTAATGTAGGTACATTTTCGGGAATACGTGGGTTGATAGGTTCGCTGGAGTTCGAACGTACATTCGTTTGATGAGGTGTCATGCCGCTCCATAAAGCTGCGCGTGAAGGTTGGCTGAGAGGGCAGCCTACATAAGCATTGGAGAAGATTACTCCTCGTGAAGCGACTTCGTCAATAGGGAGGGTGCAGCCTTGTGTTTGCCCGTAAGCTCCGACGACGCGTTGTGTCAAATGGTCGCACTGGATAATCAGGAAATTGGGCTTTTCTTGAGCTTGGGCTGCTACGCCGCATAGGGCTAATCCCATGAATGGATAAATAGTTTTCATTACTGGTTAGAATTAAGTAATAGTTGATTTTGAAACAAAAGTAGGAAAAAAGGAAACGCAAAAAAGGGTGAAGTAGTGTTTTTGGACGCAAGTGAAAGTATTTTGTACAAAAATGTAATGTGTGATGGATTATTAGGGGGAACTATTGCTGATGAACGTTGGCTTGTGAAAGATGAACGGCAAGTGGTTATTGATTAACGGGGTGGCTAAAAAAGAGAACGGTGAACAAACTGCAATTATCAGGACGCAGTTTGTTCACCGTTCATTATTTATCGTTTACCGCTAATTAGCTGTTCATGCTCATCAGGAATTCATCGTTATCTCTGGTCTTTTCCAAACGGTCTTTAACGAAGTCCATTGCTTCGATCGGATTCATGTCTGCAAGATATTTACGTAATATCCACATGCGGTCAAGAGTTGTTTTATCAAGCAACAGGTCGTCGCGACGAGTGCTGGATGCAGTAATGTTGACTGCCGGGAAGATACGTTTGTTGGACAGGTTGCGGTCGAGCTGCAACTCCATGTTGCCGGTACCCTTAAATTCTTCGAAGATAACTTCGTCCATTTTAGAACCGGTATCGATCAATGCGGTAGCGATGATGGTCAACGAACCGCCGTTTTCAATATTACGGGCAGCACCGAAGAAACGTTTAGGTTTGTGAAGTGCATTTGCATCCACACCACCGGAAAGAACTTTACCGGATGCAGGAGATACTGTATTGTATGCACGAGCCAGACGGGTGATAGAATCAAGGAAGATCACTACGTCGTGACCACATTCTACCAAACGTTTTGCCTTTTCCAATACGATACCTGCAATTTTTACGTGACGTTCTGCCGGTTCGTCGAAAGTAGAAGCGATAACTTCTGCATTAACGCTGCGTGCCATATCGGTTACTTCTTCCGGACGTTCGTCAATCAGCAGCATAATCATGTAAACTTCCGGGTGATTGGCTGCAATAGCGTTAGCGATATCTTTCATTAAGATAGTCTTACCTGTCTTTGGCTGGGCAACGATCAAGGCACGTTGTCCTTTACCGATAGGAGCGAAAAGGTCAACAACGCGTGCAGACATGGAGTCTGAATAACCGCCTTTGCAAAGTTTGAACTTTTCATCCGGGAAGAGAGGTGTCAGATGTTCGAAAGGAACGCGGTCGCGAACGAAAGCTGCGTCACGTCCGTTAATTTTCGACACTTTTACCAACGGGAAATATTTTTCTCCTTCTTTGGGTGGACGGATAACACCTTCCACTACATCACCGGTTTTCAAACCAAAGAGTTTGATCTGAGATTGTGATACATAAATGTCGTCAGGAGAAGAAAGGTAGTTGTAATCGGAAGAACGGAGGAATCCGTATCCATCCTGCATGATTTCCAGAACGCCTACTCCGTTGAGAATATCATCGAATTCGTAAGGCTTTTCGCGTTCAATAACCTTGCGCTCCTGCTGTTGTTGCTGTTGTGCCGGAAGATTCTCGTTCGCATGGTTTTGCTGAGTGGCACGTGGCATCGGTAAGCGTTGTTGGTTCTGGTTCTGAACCTGATTCTGATTATTGTTATTACGCTGGAAATTATTATTGTTGTTATTAGCGTTATTGCTATTATTGTTCACATTGTTATTACCGTTGTTATTGTCGCGTGGACGGACAATGCGCGGGCGTTGCTGCTGTGCTTGCTGCTGTTGAGATTGTTGTTGCTGTTGAGGATGAGATGGCTGTTCAGGTGCTGTTTGCACAGGTTCTGTTTTAGTTGCCTCGAATTTGCCAAAGAGTTCGGTAGGAAGCTCTATTTTTTCAGAAGGCAGATCTTCGATTGGAATAAAATCATCATCGTCAACGCTGGATAAGATATTGCTTTCCTCGTCGATAACGGGTGCGGCTTTCTTTTGTGGTTTATCTATAACTTTTTTCTCTGCAGCAGGCTTGTTTGGCTCTGCGGCTGGTTTATTTGTTTCTGCAGCCGGTTTGCTTTTTGCTTTCTTTTCAGCAGTCGGCTGTTGTGCTGGAGCAGCTTTTTCTTTTGTTTCAGTAGTTTTCTCTGCAACAACAGGCTTAGTTTCCACCACTTTGGGAGCAGCCGGTGTTACATTTTCTACTTCTTTTTTCTCTTCTGCGTCAGCGCTCTTGCGTGGACGTCCCACTTTACGCTTGGGAGCAGTAGTAGCGTTTTCTGCTTTAGCTTCTACAACAGGAGCTTCTTTTTCTTTGTTTGTACTTTCTTCTTTCTTGGAAGGTTGTGGCGCTTTTACAGGAGTGGCTTCTTTTGTTTTATTAACCTCTCCACTCTTTGGTGTGGAAACTACCTTGTCTTCTTTTTTGGTAGGAGCTACCCGTGAACGCTTTTTCTTTTGTTCTTCATTTTTGCGTTCTTCTTTGAGCTTATCTGCGGCAACTTTCTTAGTAGCTCCTACAATAGCCTGTTCATCGAGTATCTTATAAACAAGGTCTTCTTTTTTGTATGAGTCTGCTTTTTTTATGCCTAACTCTTTGGCAATAACTTGAAGTTCCGACAGATTTTTGTCGTTTAATTGGATAATGTTATACATATAGTATGGTAAGTTATTAATATTTCTTTTTTTGCTGAATTACGGACAGCATTACTACAGCTTATGGCTACAGATATGCAAGCATACGTTTTGTTTTTTATTCTGAATTAGGGATGTATATGTTGAATCGTAGAATGTTTCAACGGGGCAAAGATAATAATTTTTTTTGGTTTCATGAACAATCAAACATTTTTTTCCACGTAAAAGTGTATCTTTGCTACATAAAAGAAAATAGTATGACAGTAAATGAAGCTCATTTAATTTATTTTTCGCCTACACACACATCTAAACAAGTTGCGGAAGCGATTGTTCACGGTACGGGCATAAAAAATATCCTTCCTATTAATGTAACGCAGCAAATTGCAGATGAAATCGTGATTCCTGCATCTGCTTTGGCCATTATTGTAGTGCCTGTGTATGGAGGTCATGTCGCTCCTCTGGCAATGGAGCGTTTGCAGTACATCCGGGGAGTAGATACTCCGACCGTTTTGGTGGTGGTGTATGGAAACCGTGCTTATGAAAAAGCTTTAATGGAACTGGATGCTTTTGCTATTCCTCATGGATTGAAAGTAATTGCCGGGGCAACTTTTATTGGAGAACATTCATATAGTACTGATAAACATCCGATTGCGGTGGGACGTCCCGATGAGTCGGATTTAGCCTTTGCTACGGAATTTGGGAAGAAAATCATGGAAAAAATACAGGCTGCTGATAGCATGGATACCCTTTATCCGGTAGACGTACGTGCTATTAAACGTCCGAGCCAGCCATTTTTTCCTTTGTTTCGCTTTTTGAGGAAAGTTATCAAGTTACGTAAAAGTGGAACACCGCTTCCCCGCACTCCTTGGGTGGAGGATGAGAATTTGTGTACCCATTGTGGGTTGTGTGTGGTCCGTTGTCCGGCAGGGGCTATAACGAAAGGGGATGAGCTGCATACAGATGAAGCTAAATGTATCAAGTGTTGTGCCTGTGTAAAAGCCTGCGTTAAGAAAGCACGGGTATATGATACTCCTTTTGCGGCTTTGTTATCAGATTGCTTCAAGAAACAGAAATTGCCTCAAACTATTTTGTAGATTACGACACGCTTAGTTGTTTCATCAATACGAAAGCGGTTGTCTGTTCGTTCGCCTATCAGCCACGCAATGTGTTCTCCACAGCAGAGTACCCACTGGCGTTCTTTTTGACTGATAGAAAATTTGCGGTCGGTCAGATAATCGCTTATTTTTTTCTTTCCTTTCATTCCGAAAGGAATAAAAGTGTCTCCTGTCTGCCATTTCCGGTAATGAATATCTCCATTCAGTTTGTCGGCATCAAAACAGGCTATTCCTTTGTCGCGTGGAATTAGGAAATCAGGGGTGTATTCTTTTTCTTCTTTGATGATTTGAAAAGGAGGAAGAATTTCATTTCCCGATTCAATAGCTTCTATTAATAAGAATTCTCTGTCTTTTATCACTCTCCATTTTTTACTGCAAAATTGTTTGCCCGGTTGGCTGTGAAGCGAAAAGGCAATATCTTTGATTTGTGCAGAATTGAAGCCTAGAGGATGCAAGATTTCGAATAGAATAGCTTCGGGTGCCGGTTCCTTTACTAAATCACTGATTCGGATACCTTCTGTCGTTACAATATTATTTTTGGTTTCCTCTATGCATTTATTATATATGGTAGCTACGTCATTCAGATAATTGCTCGTGTCTATCAGATTCTTTTTGATTGACGGATTGATTTCTTGCATAAGAGGAAGGAGATTGAGTCGGATTTTGTTACGGGTATATTCGTCTTCCAGATTGGTACTGTCTGTTACATAATCTTGTCCGATGCTCTCCAGATAATGAATGATATCTTCTCGATTGACGCAAAGCAGAGGCCGCACGATTGCTCCGTTGCGGGGGCGGATCCCTAATAAACCGGTAATTCCTGTACCTCGAATCAGATTGAGTAGTATGGTTTCTACGCTATCATCCTGATGATGTGCTACGGCGATCACATCTGCTTGGCATTCTTTTCTCGTTTTTTCGAACCAGTCATAGCGTAATTCCCGTGCAGCCATTTCAATCGAAATCTGTTTTTCCTTTGCGTATTGTGTCGTGTTAAAATCAATTGTATGCAAATGGATTCCGGTTCTTTTGCAAAGTTGGCGGACAAACAGTTCATCCCGGTCTGATTCTTCGCCTCGCAGGTGGAAATTACAGTGTGCGGCTTCGCAATGATAACCTGCTGTGTGCAGAATACATAGCAGTGCCACCGAGTCGGCACCGCCACTCAATGCAATCAAGACTTTGGCATCCAGTGAGAACAAATGTTCTTTTTCTATATATTTTGTAACGCGTTGTTGTATCATATCTGCAAAGATACGAGTTTATCAATAAGTTTTTTTATTTTTCCTAAATCTTTTGGAGAAGGAAAATGACTGCTATTTAAAAACATTCTAAATAATTTGCGTGCTCCGAAGTTATGAATTATCTTTGCCGAAAATTTTGAGAGTTATGCGTTTGTCCGAATTAAAAACAGGAGAAAAAGGTGTTATTGTAAAGGTGTTGGGGCACGGTGGTTTTCGTAAACGTATTGTGGAGATGGGCTTCATTAAAGGTAAAACGGTTGAAGTGCTGTTGAACGCTCCCCTAAAAGATCCCATAAAATATAAAGTCTTAGGTTATGAAATATCTCTTCGTCGTCAGGAAGCTGAAATGATCGAAGTAATCAGCGAGGAGGAGGCAAAAGAACTGGCTGAAAAGACTGTTTATCATGAAGGATTACCCGAAGACCTTTCAGTAAAAGAAGAAGATATGAAACGGTTGGCGTTAGGTAAACGTCGTACCATCAATGTTGCCTTGGTCGGAAATCCGAACAGTGGCAAGACTTCTTTGTTTAATCTTGCGTCCGGTGCTCATGAGCATGTAGGCAATTACAGCGGTGTGACCGTGGATGCCAAAGAAGGTTATTTTGACTTCGAAGGTTATCATTTCCGTATTGTCGATCTGCCGGGAACTTATTCTTTATCTGCTTATACGCCGGAAGAAATCTATGTTCGCCGTCATATTATCGATGAAACTCCTGACGTGATTATTAATGTCGTCGATTCTTCTAATCTGGAGCGAAACTTATATCTGACTACTCAATTGATAGATATGAATGTCCGCATGGTAGTGGCTCTGAATATCTATGATGAACTGGAAGCCAGTGGAAATACATTGGATTACCATTTGTTGAGCAAGTTGTTCGGGGTGCCGATGCTGCCTACTGCCAGTAAGAAAAATCGTGGATTGGATACGTTGTTTCATGTAGTTATCAATCTGTATGAAGGAGTAGACTTCTTCGATAAACAGGGAAACATGAATCCGGAAGTCCTCAAAGACTTGACTGAATGGCATGACTCTTTGGAAGACCGTAAGAACCATGAGGAAGAGCATCTGGAAGATTATGTGCGTGAACATAAAAAGACGGGGCGTGTCTTCCGGCATATTCATATAAACCACGGTCCTGATATAGAAAAAGCGATTGAGGCTGTAAAAAGTGAAGTGTCCAAGAACGAGTTTATCCGGCATAAATATTCTACCCGTTTTCTCTCTATTAAATTGTTGGAGAATGATCCTGACATTGAGCGTATTGTACGCACATTGCCGAATGCGGATGAAATTTTCCATGTCCGCGACAAGATGTCGAAGCGTGTTCAGGAGACAATGAATGAGGATTGTGAATCGGCTATTACTGATGCTAAATATGGATTTATCAGTGGTGCGTTGAAAGAAACGTTCACGGATAATCATCTGGAACAGGCGCAGACAACAAAGGTATTGGATTCGATTGTAACTCATCGTGTCTGGGGATTTCCTATTTTCTTTCTTTTTATGTATCTGATGTTTGAAGGTACATTTGTCATTGGCGAATATCCGATGATGGGGATTGAATGGATGGTAGAGCAGCTTGGTGAATTGCTGCGCAATAATATGTCGGAAGGTCCATTTAAAGATCTGCTGATTGATGGAATTATCGGTGGGGTAGGAGCTGTCATTGTTTTCTTACCGAATATCCTGATTCTGTATTTCTGTATTTCTATCATGGAGGATTCTGGTTATATGGCTCGTGCGGCTTTTATCATGGATAAGATCATGCATAAAATGGGGTTGCACGGAAAGTCGTTTATTCCTCTGATTATGGGATTCGGATGTAATGTGCCTGCGATTATAGCGTCCCGTACTATTGAGAACCGGAAGAGTCGTCTCATTACCATGTTGGTGAATCCATTGATGTCTTGTAGTGCGCGTCTGCCGATTTATTTATTGTTGGTGGGTGCTTTCTTCCCGAACAATGCAAGTTTGGTGCTGTTAAGTATCTATGTGATTGGTATTGTGCTGGCTGTGGTAATGGCTCGCTTGTTTAGCAAGTTTCTGATAAAGGGTGATGATACGCCGTTTGTGATGGAGCTTCCTCCTTACCGAATGCCGACAGCGAAGTCTATCTTCCGGCATACATGGGAAAAGGGAGCGCAGTATCTGAAAAAGATGGGCGGAATTATTATGATTGCTTCTATTATTATCTGGTTTCTGGGATATTATCCGAATCATGATGCTTATGAAACGGTTGCCGAGCAGCAGGAGAATTCTTATATCGGTCAGTTGGGGCGTGGAATAGAGCCGGTAATAAAGCCATTGGGATTTGATTGGAAATTAGGTATTGGCTTGCTTTCCGGTGTAGGGGCGAAAGAATTGGTGGTAAGTACGTTAGGCGTTTTGTATGCAGATGATCCGGATGCTGACTCGGTGAGTTTGGCAGAACGTATTCCGATTACTCCATTGGTCGCTTTCTGTTATATGCTGTTTGTATTGATTTACTTCCCGTGTATTGCGGCGTTGGCGGCTATCAAACAGGAATCGGGTAGTTGGAAATGGGCGCTTTTTGCTGCCTGTTATACAACGGCATTAGCTTGGCTTGTATCATTTACTGTTTATCAGATTGGAGGATTGTTTGTATGAATAATTGGCAAGAGTGGGTAGTCGGAGTACTCGTTGTGCTCTGCATTGCCCGTGTCGTATATGGAATATTTCTTTTTTTTCGTCGTACGCGGGAAAATCAGAATCCTTGTGACAGCTGCGTAAGTGGCTGTGAACTAAAGGATATGATGGAGAAGAAACGCAGAGAGTGTGATGTAAAGAAAAAAAGTACAAAGAAAAATTGCTGCGGATAGTTGGTAGTTTCAAAATTTGTACTACCTTTGCAACCGCAAACGAGAAATAATGGTTCCTTGGATGAGTGGCTTAGTCAGCGGTCTGCAAAACCGTGTACGGCGGTTCGAATCCGCCAGGAACCTCAACTATCACTTTAAAACCCTTGAAAGTCAAGCACTTTCAAGGGTTTGTTTTTTATGGAGACCGTTTCGGGGACTACTTGAAAATTATTGTTCCTGCTGGGTGCTCTCGTCAATTCCTGCATTATGGTATGGTACAATAGGTACTGTGTTTAATTCTTTATTTTAGGCTTTTCCCTATTGACAATTATAGTATTCACTAGTTTTTTATGATTTTCCTGCGTTACTTTTGTTATAAACCAAAAGAAAAACGCCATGAAAAAGATGGCTCAGTCTGAAAACTTGGGGGATTGCGTTAAAATTCTTATTTTTGCATCATGAAAACATCCTCTTCCCAAACGATTGATCCTGTTGCTTCTTTAAGCTTGTTCTTGCCTTCAGGAATCCTTGATTACTTTACCCTAGTCAATCATGTTTCTCAGGATACTTGCTTTATTCTTTATTTAGAGGAGAAAGCCACTATTCCTGCTGAGTACTCTGATCTACATCTTCACTCAAAAGGTTTCCTCCCTGAGATTGAAGTTCAGGACTTCCCTATCCGTGGTAAAGCC
>NZ_GG774834.1:17398-22178 GCF_000163675.1 Bacteroides sp. D22
AATATGGATACGATACATTCACAACAGTAGCAAACTCTATTGAGAACCATTATGAAAGGATTTTGAACTTCTTTGTGAACAGGAGTACAAATGCAGCAGCGGAAGCATTTAATGCTAAAATCAAAGCATTTAGGGCATCATTTAGAGGAGTAGTGGATATGAGCTTCTTCCTTTTTAGGCTAGCAAAGGTATATGCATGAAGGGAATTGACTAAACTTAATCCCCCAAGAATTACAACTGAGCCAAAAAGATTTTATTTATCCTATTTGCTACCCAATTTATTTTGGCTCCTTATATAATAAAGAGCTATGGTGCAAATCTTATTGAAGACAATTATGAGTATTCGGGAGTTAATCAAGGGAGAAAGACTGTCGAAAAGGATATCTTTGGAAATATCATCATTCGTGATGATAAAGGCAATAGAAAGACCATTGAAAAAGATATTTTTGGGAATATCACCATTCGTGATGATAAAGGCAATAGAAAGACCATTGAAGAGGATATTTTTGGGAATATTACTATTCGTGATGATAAAGGCAATAGAAAGACTATTGAAAAAGATATTTTTGGGAATATCACCATTCGTGATGATAAAGGCAATAGAAAGACTATCGAAGAGGATATTTTTGGAAATACCATCATTCGTGATGATAAGGGCAATAGAAAGACTATCGAAGAGGATATTTTTGGAAATACTATCATTCGAGACAATAAAGGTAATAGAAAGACGATTAAAAAAGATATCTTTGGGAATACCATTATCGAAGATGGCAAAGGCAATAGAACAACCATTAAAAAAGATATTTTTGGGAACGAAATAATTGAAAGTAGTGATGGTCATAGAAAAATTATCAAAAAGGATATTTTTGGAAATACAGTTATTGAGGATTATTAAAAGGTTATATTTATAAGGAGGAAATGTATCAGACTTATCTTCTTGTACTGATTTAGGGGTTAGATCGATTAACTGATAATGTGAAATTAATGGTGATATTAAAGAAATATTTATGATCTTTGTACCCATGAATATCGGAAATTAGTTGAATAGATTGATGAATCGTATAAAAGGTATACTTTATGCAGCGGTGTCTTCCTCTACTTTTGGACTGGCTCCGTTCTTTTCCCTCACTTTATTGTTGGCAGGTTTTTCAGCTTTCGAAGTGCTTTCCTATCGTTGGGGAGTGGCGACAATTGCGTTGACTCTGTTCGGATGGTGTTCGGGATGTAGTTTTCGATTGGAAAAGAAGGATTTTTTAGTTGTTCTTTTATTAAGTTTGTTGAGGGCAGTTACTTCATTCAGTTTGCTTATAGCATATCAGAATATAGCTACCGGGGTGGCGTCAACCATTCATTTTATGTATCCGTTGGCGGTATCTCTAGTCATGATGTACTTCTTTCAGGAAAAGAAATCCCTTTGGGTGATGTTTGCGGTCTTCATGTCTTTGTTGGGAGCGGCCTTGCTTTCATCGGGGGAACTGGAGGCGAAAAATGGTGATACGATAGTCGGACTGGTAGCAGCTTGTGTTTCTGTGTTTTCCTATGCGGGGTATATTGTTGGCGTACGAATGACACGCGCTGTTCGAATCAATTCCACTGTACTGACTTGTTATGTTATGGGGTTAGGAACCGTTCTTTATTTTATAGGTGCTTTGACTACTTCCGGGCTTCAGCTGGTAGCTGACGGTTATACCTGGTTGATTATTTTGGGACTTGCATTACCGGCTACAGCCATTTCTAATATAACATTGGTACGGGCTATTAAATATGCAGGGCCTACGTTGACATCTATTTTAGGTGCGATGGAACCATTGACAGCTGTGGTGATCGGAGTTTTTGTGTTTAAAGAATTATTTACTCTGAATAGCGCTATTGGGATTATTTTAATTCTGTTGGCTGTGAGTGTGGTAATATTTCGTAAACAAAAAAATGAAAGAGTATAAATAAAAAAAATGCTGTTTTACCTGATCGGATAAACAACATTTTTATAGGAGAGCCTCTTGTCGGATTCGAACCAACGACCCCGAGATTACAAATCACGTGCTCTGGCCAACTGAGCTAAAGAGGCGTTTTTCTTTTGCGGGTGCAAAGGTATGAATTTCTTTTAAAAATGCAAATACATCGCATACTTTTTTTATATTTGCAAAGTTACCAATGATTAGATGAAAATGAAAATTATGAATGTATGTGGTATGGCGATTTTAGCCATAGGTATATGGGCTTGTTCCGGACAGAAAAAGGGGACGGCAAATGTAGAAGTTGCAACAGATAGTGTAGAAGTAGCTGCAGATGCTATATCTGTTCAGGCAGATAGTACAGGATATATTGTTCGGGTAGGAGAGATGGCTCCGGACTTTACGATTATCCTGACAGATGGTAAACAAGTGAGTCTATCTTCCCTTCGTGGTAAGGTTGTCATGTTGCAGTTTACTGCAAGTTGGTGCGGAGTTTGTCGTAAAGAAATGCCGTTTATTGAGAAGGATATTTGGTTAAAGCATAAAAATAATGCAGACTTTGCTTTAATTGGCATTGACCGTGACGAACCACTTGATAAAGTATTGGCTTTTGCTAAATCTACCGGAGTGACTTATCCGTTAGGACTGGATCCGGGAGCTGATATTTTTGCGAAATATGCATTGCGTGAATCCGGAATAACAAGAAATGTGTTAGTTGATAAGGAAGGAAGAATTGTAAAACTGACTCGTTTGTATAATGAAGAAGAGTTTGCTTCTCTTGTACAGAAGATTAATGAGATGCTGAAATGAAAGAAAGCCTTCATTAGGCGTATCTGACGGAGCATTTATGAGCATATAAAAATAGTGACGCTATCCTGATGTGATGGCGTCACTATTTAGGTTATATAGTGACGCTATCCGGAACGCATACCGTCACTATATAATAATGAGCTTTTCAAGCAATACTAAGTTTGACTAGGTAATCGTAATGTTTTCCTTCTTTCACTAGTTCTGCCTTAAAACCACATTCGGAAGCGTATAAACTAAGAGTCTGGAAATCTAGATATAACCAGTCGAATGTGTCTCCTTTTACATCTTTATATTGCATTTGGAAGTCAATCTCTCCATAATAATCTCCGGCCAGATCGATGACTATGCTGCCGTCTTCTTCTTCAAAAAGATAGCGCAAATCGCTGGAATCCATGAGTATGCATCCGCCGGGACGGAGAATACGTTTCATTCGTTGGAAGAATCCGGGCATATTATTCAGTCTTCCGATAATTCCGGAACCATTCATAAGCATCAGGATCGTGTCGAATGTTTCGGTAAATGTTTCGTCAAAAAGGTTGATGAGGCGCGGATCGTTCACTCCGCGTTGTTGCATCACTTCGACGGATAACGGAGAAATATCAATGGCACACACTTCTTTTCCCATTTCCTGAAGTGCCAGTGCATGGCATCCGCTTCCGGCACCTACATCCAATATTCGTCCTGTAGCCATTTGTAGGGCGGTACGCTCTAATATAGGCATAGACTGTATACTACGGAACAATTCTTTGACGGGAATTTCATCTTCTTCGAATTGGGAAGAGAATACCCGCAAACGATCAGCTCTGTGATGGTTGAAATAATCAGAAATAGCGGCTCCCATCGGGTCCTTTTCTGCAGAAAGAGTTGTTGTTGCCATTGGTGGTTACGATTGTTAACTCTGCAAAGATAAATAAATCCGCAGAAAAGGGTTATCTTTGCCGTCGGAAATGTTGAATACTAATAAATGATTATATGAGTATAGAAGAAGCAATCATGGGTGGAATCGTTTTTAAAGGTAAGAAAGATAAGCCCAAAGAAGAGGAAAAAGTGAAGACGAAAGCGAAAAAAGCGACGTATATTCGTGGACAGCATGGTTCGGGTGCAGCGAAGATGAAAGCAGATATCCGGAAGAAGAGAGCTAGCCGTCATAAGAAATAAAAGTATGGTTATAAATATAATAATTTGTGTAGTATCTGTTGTACTTATGTTGCGGGGTGCTTTTCTAATTCTGAAAATGGGACTCTTGTGGATGCTTCATTGCAGGATAATAAAATCGTATGACAGGAAAACACATGGAAAGGTAGTGGATATAGAGACACAGGTAAAGTCTGATGGTATGAATATTACTGATGTATGTATACCAAAAATAAAATATAAATTGGAGGGAGAAGACGAGAAGTGTTGCCAATTTCTTCCTTCTAATCTAAAGAGTGGAGAGGAAAATAACATTTATCTTTATCCAAAACAGTATCATATAGATGATAAGGTTACCATATTGTATGATAAAGGTAAGGCGAATGATATGTTTGTGTTGCCCAGAATGCAACTAATGAGGCTGCTTGTTAACCAATTTGTTCCTGGTTGTTTTTTTATACTGGCGGCAATTTTAGGATTATGCTTTGTTTTTTAGAAACAGCATAGGCTGTCCGAAAAGCCTTAGAGGAATATTATAGAGTAGTACAATAATAGTAGAGTCAAATCAAGGTTAAAAGGGAAGAGCCCGATGCAAAACCGGACTCTTTATCAATCTTGTTAATTTTTGGAGACATTTGTTGAATATCTCTGCTTAGGGATATTCCTAAAATAATAAAATTTAAGGCAACTAATTCATTGCGAGTTAGTTGCCTTTTTTGTATCTTTAAGCATTCCCCCCAAAAAACGGTTTGACGGCCAAAACGGGGGTAATTAAAAATAAAAACACATGGTAAAGATACAAAAAATCTCAGAAATCGAACCTTGTTTAGGTTTTACCGAGTTCGATATGCTTAAAAAATATCGTCAAAGTTTTGCAACGAGTG
>NZ_GG774833.1:0-11421 GCF_000163675.1 Bacteroides sp. D22
ATACGATACATTCACAACAGTAGTAAACTCTATTGAGAACCATTATGAAAGGATTTTGAACTTCTTTGTGAACAGGAGTACAAATGCAGCAGCGGAAGCATTTAATGCTAAAATCAAAGCATTTAGGGCATCATTTAGAGGAGTAGTGGATATGAGCTTCTTCCTTTTTAGGCTAGCAAAGGTATATGCATGAAGGGAATTGACTAAACTTAATCCCCCAAGAATTACAACTGAGCCTGTTTCTGTCTGTCGAGTAAGTCTGTATAATTTTTTTGTACCTCTACTTCGGGTCTTGACATTCCTCCTGCTTCATGGCTGATTGTTGTAGGTAGACTATATAATTTTTTCTGTTGTTCATATTTAATGGGGAGTAGGATGGAAATAAGGCCTTTGGATAAGAAGAAAAACCCCTGAAAATCAGAGGCTTAATCTTGTTTTGGTGATCCGCCTGGGGCTCGAACCCAGGACCCCAACATTAAAAGTGTTGTGCTCTACCTGCTGAGCTAGCGAATCAATCCTTATTTGCGAATCAGTTATTTCCTGATTGCGGGTGCAAAGGTAGTTACTTTTATTTAATTTGCAAGCATTACGTAGAAAAAAGTTTCAATTATTTTTCCTCGTTGTGGCTTGTTTCTTGATTATCAGTAGTTTCTACTTCATCATATTTTATTTTTTTCTTTGTTGATAATAAAGCGTTGGTAGTAGGAGAGCATCAAAGTTGTTAGTGGCAAGGCGATAATCATGCCGAGCATTCCCATTAATGAACCCCAGATAGAAAGAGATAAAAGGATGATGGCAGGATTCAGTCCGGTAATCTTTCCCATGATTTTGGGGACAAGGAAGGTATCCTGTATGATTTGTACGATTGCAAAGACGGCTAATGCACATGCAATGATAATCCAGAAGTTCTGTCCGGTGTCGGCAGCTTTGAGGATTGCCAATAAAATGGTGGGAAGGAAACCAATGATTTGCAAGTAGGGAACCATATTCAATGCTCCGATGAAAAGTCCCAGAGCGATAGCCATGGGGAAATCGATAATCAGGAAACCGATGCTGAAAAGAATACCTACGCAGAAAGCAACCAAAGCCTGTCCACGGAAATATCTGTTCATACCATCCTGTACGTCGTGAACCAGGTTGGAGGCAAACGTACGGTATTTATTGGGTAGCAGATGCAACCATCCTTCAGCTATCGCTTCGTAATCCAATAATATAAAGATTACATATAATAATATAATGAAAGAGGCAAGGATGCTGAATAGAATGTTGAGAGATTCTGCAAGCAAAGTCCACACTCTGGGGACGGTATCCTTGATTGTCGCCAGGATATTCTCTTCACTTAATACACGGTTCAACGCCTGAAGATCAATGTTCTCGTGGATAAATTCAGAAAGGTTCTTAGGTACATTGTTACCGGCTCCATTGGTGAGGTAAGTCACCAACAAATCGTTCATTCTGCCTATTTCCGAAATCATCGGCGGCACTAATAGGTAGAATAAAGTGACTCCGATAACCGTAATGAGGAATAAGGAACAGAAGATGGAAATAATGCGGCTTTTTAATCGTAGCTTATACTGGAAGAATTTGACTAACGGATAGATCATATAAGCTATCAGCCACGCAATAAAGAAAGGTAATAACACTCCGCTAAGACGTTCCACGAGCATTAATATTCCTACAACTAACACACATCCGATGGAACCGCGTATAAAACTGTCGAATGTTATCTTTTTCCTTTCCATAATCTGTTTCTTTTATAGAGTTTATACTTTCTGCTCATCTTCCCCTCGTGCACGGAGATAACATTCCCTGCACAGAGGCTCATATTCGGCTGTTTCGCCTAAAAGAACCTGTTTCTCATTCTTGACTGTACGATGTGAGAAAGAGGCCAGCTGACCACATTTCACACAGATCGCATGAACTTTGGAGACTTCATCGGCAATGGCGCACAATTGTGGCATAGGTCCAAATGGATTTCCTTTGAAGTCCATATCCAATCCTGCAATGATAACACGGATTCCATTGTTGGCAAGCTGGTTGCATACATCAATCAAACCACTGTCGAAGAACTGTGCTTCATCAATACCTACTACATCTATCTCAGAAGTAAACAGTAAAATGCTGGCTGACGAATCGATGGGAGTGGAGGCGATAGAATGGCTGTCGTGAGAGACTACGTCTTCTTCTGAATAACGGGTGTCGATAGCAGGTTTGAATATCTCGACACGTTGTTTCGCGAATTTCGCTCTCTTCATTCTGCGAATCAATTCCTCTGTCTTTCCGGAGAACATAGAACCGCAGATTACTTCGATCCGGCCTCTTCTTCTAGTCTCCTGTATGTGGTCTTCTGAAAATAATACCATGAGATTTTGTGTTTTCTTGATTAAATAAATATGTGGACAAAGGTAAGCAATTCGATGTGCAAGAACTGTTAAATTATCCATTATTTTAAGTTATTGCATAAATTATTCCTACATTCGCACCGTATAAACAATGGACTGACATGAAACAGAAGCTATTAACAGATATTGAGTTGGATGTTCATGAGTTGAAGTATCTCATGGATTCATTTACCAAGGAGCCGACTCCGACTTTGTCTGAACTGTTGAAGCGGAGCATTACACGGATGCAGGGGCGTTTGGAAGAACTGCAGCAGGAGGTGGATGCTGTTCAGGTAATTTCTCCGTCAGCTGTGGAAGAGACAGCGGAAGAGGAGGATGAAGTTGCCGGGTCTGAAGAGGATTCCCCCGTGATTATACAATCTCTCGAATCGGTTGTTGTGAAAGAAGATGAGGAAGGAGAAGCCATTGTTGCGGAAGAGAAACCTGTCGTAATAGCGGCAGCTGCAGAGACAGCAGCAGAAGAAGCAGCAGCAGCAGCAGCAGCAGAAGAAGAAGAAGAAGAAGAAGAAGAAGAAGAAGGGAAAAAAGAGGAACCGGCAATTGTTGAGAAACCTGTCGTTGAAACTGTTGTGAAAGAGGAAGAACCTAAATCGGCTGTGTTGGGAGAAAGTCTCAAACTGTCTGCTGGCTTGCGACATGCTATCAGCTTGAATGATTCTTTCCGTTTTTCTCGTGAACTGTTCGGAGGCGACACTGATTTGATGAATCGGGTTATCGAACAGATATCAGTAATGAGTTCCTACAAGACTGCAGTCGCATTTCTGTCCTCGAAAGTCGAATTGAATGAAGAAAAGGAGGCGGTGAACGACTTTCTGGAACTACTAAAGAAATTTTTTAATCAATCAGCATAAAACAAAAACAAGATGGGAAAGCTATATGTGGTGCCTACGCCGGTAGGGAATCTGGAGGACATGACTTTTCGGGCTATCAAAGTCCTGAAAGAGGTCGATCTGATTTTGGCGGAGGATACACGTACTTCCGGTATTTTGCTGAAACACTTTGAAATAAAGAATGCAATGCAATCTCACCACAAATTTAATGAACATAAAACGGTGGAAAGTGTTGTTAATAGAATAAAGGCAGGTGAAACGGTGGCACTAATTTCGGATGCCGGAACGCCTGGAATTTCCGATCCCGGATTTCTGGTTGTTCGTGAGTGTGTACGCAACGGCATTGAAGTGCAGTGCTTGCCGGGAGCAACCGCTTTTGTTCCGGCACTCGTTGCATCGGGATTGCCGAACGAGAAGTTCTGCTTCGAGGGGTTTCTCCCCCAGAAGAAAGGACGGCAGACACGACTGAAGACATTGGCGGAAGAACACCGTACGATGGTGTTTTATGAATCACCCCACCGTCTGTTGAAGACGTTAACACAGTTTGCCGAATATTTCGGTGCTGAACGTCAGGCAACCGTGTCGCGTGAAATATCCAAGCTCCACGAAGAAACAGTTCGGGGCAGTTTGGCTGAATTGATAGAACACTTTACCGCTACCGAACCCCGGGGCGAGATTGTGATAGTATTAGCAGGAATAGATGATTAAATAATTTCATTAAAAAACGTAAAACGTAAACGTATGAAAAAGTTAGCTGTTTTATTTGTATGCGTAGCCATGTTAGCTTCGTGTGATAGCTTTAAAGGTGGAAGTAAAGACCTGAAAGCTGAAAATGATTCTCTTTTGATGGAACTGAACCAGCGCAATGCTGAACTGGATGATATGATGGGTACTTTCAATGAAGTTCAGGAAGGTTTCCGTAAGATCAATGCTGCCGAAAGTCGTGTTGACTTGCAACGTGGAACCATCACTGAAAACTCTGCCAGCGCCAAGCAACAGATTGCTTCTGACATCGAATTCATCTCTAAACAGATGGAAGAAAACAAAGCGCAGATTGCAAAGTTGCAGGCACAGTTGAAGAACAGCAATTACAATTCTGCACAGATGAAAAAAGCTGTTGCTGCTTTGACTGCTGAATTGAACGCTAAACAACAACGTATCGAAGAACTTCAAACAGAACTGGCTTCCAAGAATATCCGTATCCAGGAATTGGATGCTGCTGTCAGCGACTTGTCTGCTGCTAAAGAAACGTTGGCTGCAGAAAACGAAGCGAAAGCTAAAACCGTTGCTGAACAGGAAAAGAGCTTGAATGCTGCCTGGTTCGTATTCGGTACTAAATCTGAATTGAAAGCTCAAAAGATTCTTCAGAGCGGAGATGTATTGAAGAGCGCTGATTTCAATAAGGATTATTTCACTCAAATCGATATCCGTACAACCAAAGAAATCAAGTTGTACTCTAAACGTGCTGAGTTACTGACTACTCATCCGTCCGGTTCTTATGAATTGGTAAAAGATGACAAAGGCCAGTTGACATTGAAGATTACTAATCCTACTGAATTCTGGAGTGTATCCAGATACTTGGTTATTCAAGTAAAATAAGGTAGACATCCCTTTTTGAATTGCCAATGTGCTGATTCCTGGATTCAAGAAATTAGCACATTGGCTTTTTTGTTTCTTATTATACGCATAACTACTGATGAAATATAAAAATCTTTTTTTTGATCTTGATGATACCATCTGGGCTTTCTCTCAAAATGCCCGTGATACTTTTGAAGAAGTATATCAGAAATATTCATTCGACCGTTATTTTGATTCGTTCGATCATTATTATACCCTTTATCAGCAAAGAAATACCGAACTTTGGATTGAGTACGGCGAAGGAAAAATAACGAAAGATGAATTGAACCGTCAACGTTTCTTTTATCCTTTACAGGCTGTGGGAGTGGAAGATGAAGCGCTTGCCGAACAGTTCTCGAAAGATTTTTTCGCGATTATTCCCACTAAAAGTACTTTGATGCCTCATGCAAAGGAGGTATTGGAATATCTTGCTCCTAAATATAACCTCTATATCCTTTCCAATGGATTCCGTGAATTGCAATCATGCAAGATGCGGTCGGCAGGAGTGGACGGGTATTTCAAAAAAGTGATTCTTTCGGAAGATCTCGGAGTGTTGAAGCCTTGGCCGGCAATATTTAATTTTGCCTTGTCTGCCACTCAATCCGAATTGCGCGAATCCTTGATGATTGGTGACAGTTGGGAAGCGGATATAACCGGAGCGCACGGAGTAGGGATGCATCAGGCTTTTTACAATGTGACGGAACGGACTACTTTCCCTTTTCTTCCCACTTATCACATACATTCCTTGAAAGAATTAATGGATTTATTATAGGTTTTCTGGATTAAGTCGTATTTTTGTTGCGTTTTAATTTTGCATAAAATACGATATAATCATGGATAGTACGCTTCTGCCTTTTGCCTTACTTTGTTTCACTTCATTCTTTACATTGACCAACCCATTGGGAACGATGCCTGTCTTCCTTACCATGACTCATGGTATGACGGATAAGGAACGTCAGTCTATCGTACGTCGCGCCACCATTGTGTCGTTTATTACAATAATGGTATTTGTCTTTGCCGGGCAGTTTCTTTTTAAGTTTTTCGGTATTTCTACCAATGGCTTCCGTATTGCCGGTGGGGTGATTATCTTCAAGATCGGCTTTGATATGCTTCAAGCCCGTTATACACCAATGAAACTGAAAGATGAAGAAATCAAAACGTATGCGGATGATATCTCCATTACTCCTCTCGGCATTCCTATGTTATGCGGTCCCGGAGCGATTGCCAATGCTATTGTCTTGATGCAGGATGCATATTCTTATGAAATGAAGGGAATTTTGATCGGCACTATTGCCCTGATTTATCTGCTGACTTTCTTTATTCTTCGTGCTTCTACGAAATTGGTAAACGTATTGGGCGAGACGGGAAACAATGTAATGATGCGCCTCATGGGATTGATTCTGATGGTAATTGCGGTGGAATGTTTCGTCAGCGGATTGAAACCGATTTTGGTGGATATTGTGAGAGAGGGGATGCTTCCTTGATGATAAAAGATAGAAGGGTTGAAGAGTCCTTAAAATGAAATTTATCTTTGCTGTAAAAAATGAACTACCCTTATAGAAGTTAATAAGATATATATAAATAAAGCCGTAAATGGATGACAACTATCAGGAATATTTTATTTTAAATTACTTTTGTAAAAAATAGATTCCCGAGTTTTTTTATAACCCCCTTAATAGAAATGAGACTAAAACTCCAAGGCTTGCCAAAGAGTTTAGTCTCATTTTTACCTTTATAAATCAGTATCTTTTTTATATCTTGGAATTGGATATATTGTATCTACTCTTTTTTATTTCATTAAAAAGAAGTGAATTGTTTATGGATTCTGATCAGTGGCAATATTTAAGCTTTCATTACCGTCGAACTCTGTCATTGGAATCATCATCGTCATTTCCCAGTCTTCCGGATCAATATAACGTCTGTAGTCTAATAGACGTGCTCCTTCTCCCCATTATTCGATACGATGTTGAAGTAAATGTTTCTTACGTAAAACTATTTATGTATATATTTATGAATAATAAGACCTGCAATTTCGATTAATTCTAAAATTGCAGGTCTCATCTATTTATTTAAAACTTATCCTTATATGGAGGCAATATTAAAAAATGTTTTATCGAGGTAAATTATTACTCCATCCCTCTGTTTGTATAACTCCAAAACCTGAATTGACTTCAAAAGAAGGTATTGGGTACACAAATTTTGCGATGTTGAAATTAGTGTACGATCCATCTGCTACACTAATAATTTTGCCTAATCTTCTTGCGTCAAAGAAGCGATGTCCTTCTTGAACCAGTTCTAATTTTCTTTCTTTATCAATGGCATCAATAACCGTTTGATCCTCTGCTATTTCATTGTCATCCAAATCCGGATTTCTTTTGGAAGCTACTTCCAATAGCTTTTCTTTAGCTTTTCCATAATTAGGAGTTGACTGTTTTGCATATGCTTCTGCCTGTATTAAATACATTTCAGGCAGTCTGAAAACTGGCAAATTAGAAATCTGATTATTGGTTGTGATACCACGCATTTTTCCACCAGTCCACGTACCGCCAAGAAGCGCCAGCCGAATATCATTAGGTGAATATTCTGCTACTGTTGCGCTGTTAATAGACAAACCGTATTTATTCCATAAAGTATTCAGAGCATTAGCGGACAAATAATCATCTTCGGCTTTTGCTATAAAGAAAATGTCTTCTGTCGAAACAGCCAATGTCGTGTACATATTCTTATAGTCTTCTTTGGTTGATACAATTGTACCACCACTTAGGGTTATTGCCTCTTGAGCCGCTGTAATAGCCCCTTCGTAATTTTTCATATAGAGTTTTACGCGAGCTTCAAGTGCAGCAACTGCAGCCGTATTCATATACTGTTTACCTACATTTTCAACACCTTCTTTAGCATAATATTCTTTAGCTTTCGTTATATCATCAAGAATCAGGCTATAATTTTGTTCTACACTGACTCTTGACACCTGTGAATAGGCAGGGACGGGTTCAGTAACGTTTACGATACCTAATGTCGTTTTGTTGGCTTCCGAATATGGCAAACCAAACATGTTAGTCAAATAGAAAGAGCAGAGGGCTTTAATAGCATAGGCTTGAGCGATGCATCCTTCCACTTCTGCCAGATCCCCCTTTGTTACTTCTTTAAATGAAGCACCTTCTTTAATGATACGTGCACAACGGTCGATAGCCCAATATCCGTATGCCCATATTTCTTCTATGTATGAATTAGTATCCAGTATCTGATAGCGGAAGATGTCATAGAAATGAGACGTTGCAACGGAATGTGAAGTGATATCCGTTGGCGCATCTCCAATTGCTAATACATCACGTCCCAGAAAACGATATGAACCTAATGTGTAATATACACCATTTAGAGCATTCTGAAAATCTTGGGTAGTAACCAAGGCTTCTTCTGTCGGAACAGAAGTTGATGGCGTTTCTGTCAAGAAGTCATCGCATGCGGTGAATGAAATTGCCATCCAACCGGTTAATAAAGCAAATAATATTTTCTTCATTGTCATAAATTTCTAAAGTTATTTTTTAGAAGCTAAGATTAAGACCGAACATGATATTTCTAGGTACAGGATATGCCCAAGACTGCATACCGGTAGATCTAGTTTGTGGATCAAATCCTATAAAATCTTTAGCAGTGATAGTGAACAAATTGTCAGCAGAGATATAAACTCTTAAATTGTCAATAGCCACTTTATTCATAAGGTTCTTCGGAAGAGTATATCCTAAAACCATGGATTTCATTCTCAAATAAGAACCGTTCATTAAGAAACGGCTGGAATTAGTTTCTGCTCCCGAGTTGTCTCCAGCTACAAATTTGGGTACGTCGGTTATATCTCCCGGCTTTTGCCAGCGGTTGTCATAAACATAGTTAGATACCGGACCTAAGAAATAATGTCCAACCTGCATATCAAATGCAAATCCGGAGTTATATACTTTATTTCCCAAGGTGAAACTGGTATCAAAAGAGAAGTCAAAACCTTTGTATTTGAAATTCATTCCAAAGCCACCATAAAATTTAGGATCGGCAGAACCTACAATTCGCTGACCGGCCTCATTTACATTTTTTGTTTTCTCATCCCCTTCTTGTCCTTTATACCACATTGCTTCTCCTGTTTCAGGATCCACTCCTGCATATTCCGGCATATAGAATGTATTATACGCCTCGCCAACTTTTCTGATAGTTAGAGTATTCTCAATTGGTTTTTCTGTGGCAAGTTTTATGATTTTATTTTTATTTGCCGTACCAGTGAAACGAACATCCCAACTGAAATCCTTATTTCTAAGTACGTTAGCGTTAATCAAGAATTCTATACCTTTGTTTTCCATCTCACCTACATTTTTCAGGATAGATCCGAATCCAGTTGTGTAAGAAAGTGGTACATCAAATATCATATCTTTTGTCCGTTGGTTATAATAGTCCACTTCGAGTGTCAGTCTTTCGAAGAAAACAGCATGGATACCGATATCGGCTTTTGCAACAGTCTCCCATTTTAGATCCGGATTGGCTATTTGGTAAGGAATAGCTCCTGGTTTACCATTATAAGAATATCCATAATTATATAATCCCATTGCTGCATAATAACCAATATCCTGATTACCTACAGTTCCATAACTACCTCTGATAGTCAAATCTGTCAACCAACTTTTGGTATTTTCCATAAAGCTTTCGTTAGAGATTCGGTATTTTGCTCCTATAGACCAAAAAGGAGCCCATTTGTTGTTTACACCAAATCTTGACGAGCCGTCATAACGGAAACTGCCTGACAGATAATATTTATCATTCAAGTTATATTCTGCATTCATAAAGAATGAAGAAAGAGTGCTTGCTTTGGTTGAAGATCCCGCCCCTGTTGGCTTGGAAGCATTGTCCAATTCAAAAACAGCATCACTAGGATATCCACTGGCAGCTGCATAAATTGTTCTATAAGATATTTTCTGTGCTTCTTGTCCCAACAACACATTCAAATGATGCATGTCTTTGAAAGTGCGGTTGAAGTTTACGGTATTGGTAATGGTCAAGGTTGTTGCTCTTTCCTGGTTTCTTTGACCAAGCATACCACTACCGGAATATTGAGGATTATAAATTGAACTGTAAAAGAACTCGTCCAAGTCAATCAAGCTCAATCCTGCATTTGTCTTCCATGTTAAGCCATCAATAATATTATAAGTAAAATATGGATTCACAACCAATGTAATCTGCTTTTGATTGCGTTTATCACCTTTTTCTTTATCGTTAATAGCTACAGGATTATAATTAACATTTGTATTATATGTTCCGTCTTCATTGCGCACCTGTTCAAACGGACGGATGTCATATACTGCTACAATAGGATTAGTATATTGGCTTTCAGTCATAGTGTTGTTTATATCGGAGAGTGCTCCATTCACAGAAAGTCCATATCCTATCCGCCCGCTTTTTCCATCTAAACTAATACGTCCGCTATAGCGTTTCATTCCAGTTCCGATGACGATACCTGTGTTCTGAAAATATCCTCCACTAATATAATAGCGCAAATTTTCATTCCCACCTTGAGCACTGATATCATATTCTTGTGAAAAACCATTTTGCAGAATCTCCTTCAGCCAATCCACACTCTTGATATTTTGCGTCAAGTCCACATTATACCAATCCATAACATAGGCATTCAGCCATTCAGCAGAAGTCATGCCATCCTCACCGTCATATCCTGCATTTGTTAGTCCTTCGGTCCAGATCTCTTTGTATTTATCCAGATTTGTCGTACGATAATTATGATCTATCTTACCTACAAAACTAGTTCCGACTTTTGCATTCACATTAAAACGCGCTTTTCCCAGACTACCTTTTTTAGTAGTAACTACAATTACTCCATTCGCTGCACGAGCTCCATAAATAGCTGTAGCTGTAGCATCTTTCAAAACTGTGATGGACTCAATGTCGTTAGGATTGATATTAGCCATCGGACTTGCCGCCATATCCCCTGTCCCGGCTTTGTTATAAGCCCCCATTTTGTCTGTGTAAATGGCAATACCATCAATTACGTATAAAGGTTCGGTTCCAGAATTCATTGAACCAACTCCACGAATAGTAGTAGAAGCGTATGCACCAGGTTGTCCAGTCAAGCTATTTACTTGTAAACCAGCTACTGATCCTTCCAAAGACTTCATAAAGTTTGCATCTGTTTTTTTCATCAAGTCCTTGTTATCCACCGTTTGGGCAGATCCCGTAAATGCTGCTTTTTTAGTTACCCCATATCCGGTTACCACAACCTCATCTATTAGCTGTGCATCAGATTTGAGAACCACTCGCAAATTGGGCTTTATCGCCACTTCCTGCGTCTGCATACCAATGTACGAAATCTGCAAAGTCTTTGCAGAACTTGGTACATTCGACAAATTAAAATTACCATCTACATCTGTGATTGTACCTTGAGTGGTACCTTTTACCAACACAGAAGCGCCAACAACTGGCTGCCCGTCTTCTTCAGAAATCACAACGCCTGTGATTTTTTGAGTTTGGGCAGTTACCAGGCCTATGCCCACAAAAAGGCATGCCAATAACAGCATCAATTTTCT
>NZ_GG774833.1:11630-14416 GCF_000163675.1 Bacteroides sp. D22
TTCCTGCGTCTGCATACCAATGTACGAAATCTGCAAAGTCTTTGCAGAACTTGGTACATTCGACAAATTAAAATTACCATCTACATCTGTGATTGTACCTTGAGTGGTACCTTTTACCAACACAGAAGCGCCAACAACTGGCTGCCCGTCTTCTTCAGAAATCACAACGCCTGTGATTTTTTGAGTTTGGGCAGTTACCAGGCCTATGCCCACAAAAAGGCATGCCAATAACAGCATCAATTTTCTTTTCATAAATTCTCTCTTAAAGTTTAACTTTACATTATTTGTATCTTTACTCTAACAATTTGCAAATATATTAATAAAACTGAAACTAACAATTATATTAATAAAAAAAGGTTGCAAATATAACATTTTGTTATTTTATGTGCTGTATTTATGCCGATAAGCATGTTTTTTCTTATTAAAAGCGCTGATTGCTAAAATAGCTAGTAACACTTTGTATGAGCAAAATGCATCTTTTAATATTTCTTTTACTCGTTTTTAGTCATAAAACACCTTTAAAAGCTATTCTTTTTGCTTTTTTCGTGGAAAAGCGAATAAAAAAGTGGCATTTAATTTAAAGTTTTGTGAATACTCGGTTATTTGGAGATTTGTTTTTTTAGAGATATTAATGCTTATTCGTCTCTGATATAGCACAGAATTACGTCTAATTTGTTCTATTATTAATTTAAAAATGAAAGTATGGAAAAGATCAGTTACAACCTTGTGTTTAACAGAAAGAAGAGATTGAATAAAAAAGGAATGGCGTTAGTACAGGTAGAGGCCTATCTGAACAGAAAAAAAATGTATTTCTCCACCAAAATATATCTCAAACCCGATCAGTGGGATGCTAAACGAAAGATGGTGAAGAATCATCCTAACGCCAATGTTTTGAATCGTATGTTGTATGAGAATATAGCAGCTATTGAGCATACTGAACTTGGATTATGGCAACAAGGAAAGCCAATATCGCTAGATTTATTAAAGAATTCGATTGATAAGCCTCTAAGTAACGGGAGCTCATTCTTAACTTTCTTCAAAGAAGAAGTAGCTAATTCTCTTTTGAAAGAGAGCACCAGACAAAATCATCTTTCCACCCTTGAATTACTTCAGGAATTTAAGAAAGAGATATTATTCACCGATTTGACATTTGAATTTGTGTCCTCATTTGATAATCACTTGCAGTCTAAAGGCTATCACCTTAATACCATTGCCAAGCACATGAAGCATCTAAAACGATATATTAACGTTGCTATAAATAAGGAATATATGGATATACAAAAATATGCTTTTAGAAAGTATAAAATTAAAAGTATAGAGGGAAGTCATACGCACCTGGCTCCGGAAGAGTTATATCGCTTTGAAAATTTACAGCTAACAGGAAGATATACGAGGCTACAAAAAACAAAAGATGCTTTTTTATTTTGTTGCTACGCAGGGTTACGATATTCTGATTTCACCAGTCTGACCTCCGCAAATATTGTTGAATTCCATCAGGAAACCTGGATTATATACAAGTCTGTTAAAACTGGTATTGAGGTACGTCTTCCTTTATATTTATTATTTGAAGGCAAAGGAATCGAGATATTGCAACGCTATAAAGATGATCTTGACAGCTTCTTTAAGTTAAAAGACAATTCTAATATCAACAAAGAATTGAATTTATTAGCAGGCTTGGCGAAAATAGATAAACGTGTGTCATTTCACACCGCCCGGCATACAAATGCCACCTTATTATTATATAGTGGTGCCAATATTACTACGGTACAAAAGCTATTAGGACACAAAAGTGTGAAGACTACACAGGTATATGCAAATATAATGGATATAACAGTGGTACGTGATCTTGAGAAAACGGCCTCATCAAAAAATAATAATAGGTACAAAAGCTAGATGAAAGTGTTCTGTTTTTAAGATTTAGTTTTAGAAATGGAGGGGCTAATTTTCTCTAATAGAAAGAAAAGTGTATACTTAAATGAAAGAATATGCAATATCAGTTTCAAAAACGCATATACATAACCTAAATACACATCGTTATTACGAATATTATCACTCGTCCCATTTAAAGGAATAAAGTGTTCCTTTAAAAGGAACGAGTCATTGGTCGTAGAGAAGCCCTTGCTTTCTTTAAAAGGAAAGGATTAAAAGCTAATTTATAACTCTGATAGCCTCTAATAGCTATTAGAATCCGGCATTTGGGGTTCTTTCATTTTAGCGTCAGATAAATGATAAATACTTCTTTTTACATAATTAGATGTAATTACACAATCTCTTTGATACAGAAAAAGCATATAACCATCCAATATGAATATTCATCAATCATATTCTCTGCGATTTTGGAGAATATTTGAATCCACCCCTGCATATTTTAAAATATACAGTAATAAAATATGCATTTTTTCATCTGGAGTTTTTCTTTTTCTTAGATTATCGTTTGCTAATGAATATATTATTATAGTCAATAATTATTGGATATAATTTAGACAAGAAAACCATCTTCAACAGTTAAGATGGAAATAAGTTTTAGCCTATATCATATAAGACAAGAACTTAAATAATTAATTAATAGATGGTTATGCCCTATTTTTGATAGAAATCTGGTATCATAAATCTGCAAATTAATATGTTTGGTAGGTATTTAACATATTGATAATCTGCATAATAACTACAACAAAAGATTTATTGCCGAAGGAAAGTAAACATCGTGTATATTATTAGTAATCAAGATATTATAGTTGTATTTAGTTCTGCAAAGACTTTGCAGATTTCGTATATTGGTATGCAGA
>NZ_GG774833.1:14597-22880 GCF_000163675.1 Bacteroides sp. D22
ATATCATATAAGACAAGAACTTAAATAATTAATTAATAGATGGTTATGCCCTATTTTTGATAGAAATCTGGTATCATAAATCTGCAAATTAATATGTTTGGTAGGTATTTAACATATTGATAATCTGCATAATAACTACAACAAAAGATTTATTGCCGAAGGAAAGTAAACATCGTGTATATTATTAGTAATCAAGATATTATAGTTGTATTTAGTTCTGCAAAGACTTTGCAGATTTCGTATATTGGTATGCAGACGCAGGAAGTGGTTATAAAACCGAATCTGAAAGTTGTGCTAAAATCTGATTCTCAGAAACTTGATGAGGTTGTGGTGACTGCGATGGGGATTAAACGTTCTGAAAAGTCTTTGGGATATTCAGTGACAAGTGTTAAAGGTGATGAAATAACCAAGGCACGTGAAAGTAATGTTTTAAACTCCTTATCAGGTAAGATCGCAGGTGTACAGATTGGACAGTCGTCAGGTACTGCAGGGGGAAGTTCTAGTATTCAGATTCGTGGTGCTTCTTCTATTGGTAGCGTGTCGTCTCCACTTTTTATTGTTGATGGTTTGCCTATTGACAATGGGGCGTTCAATCCGGACAGAACTAATGGCATTGTTGATGTTGGAAACCGTGCAGGAGATATTAGCTCGGATGATATCGAGTCTATTAATGTTTTAAAAGGGGCTGCGGCAACTGCATTGTATGGTGCGCGTGCGAAAGATGGTGCTATCGTAATAACTACCAAAAAAGGTAGTCGCAATTCGCAGGTATCTGTTACAGTTAATTCTTCCACACGTTTTGAGAATGTTTTGAAACTGCCAGATTTTCAAAATGATTACGCACAAGGAAGTTATGGCAAATATAATGTAAAAATGTTGAATGGTTGGGGGCCTAAGATATCTTCTGTGCAAGATCAGACATTTGCAGATTTTAAAGGAGAACAGGTTACTTTGCAAGCATATCCTGACAATGTAAAAGATTTCTATGAGACAGGTATGAGTTATATAAATAATGTCGCAATTGCTGGTGGTACAGAACGTTCTGATTTTAGAATCAGTGTCTCTACTACTAATCAGACAGGGGTGGTGCCCGGATCCGATTATAATAAATATGCTTTTGCCGTTAATGGTGGTATGAATTTCACCAAGAACTTCACAGGGCGAGTTTCAGCACAGTACATCCGCTCTGATTCGGAAGGACGGCCTGCTCAGGGATCTAATGATAATAACTTGCTCATTCCTTTGATAAACGGAATGCCACGTACGGTAAATATCAACGATGTGAAAAACAATTGGATTGACGAATACGGTAAGCAAATATCACTGGATCCGGAAGGAAAGAGTAACAATCCGTATTGGATAATCAACAAGAATAAATTTACTAATCAGTTGGATCGTCTTATCGGCAATATTGTTTTGACTTATAAACCGATAGAAGGACTGACAATCTCGAATAATGCAGGAACTGACTTTTATACAGAAACCAGACGTAAAGTATATTCGAAAGGGACAATTGGTAATCTTGAAGGACAGTTCCAGACATGGGATCTCTATAAGCGTATTTTGAATAATGATTTGATGATATCGTATGAGAAAACATTTGCGGAAGATTATGGAGTAAAAGTAATGTTGGGACACAATATATATCAGGAAGACTGGAGAAATAATAATGTGTTGGCGCAAAATCTGGTTGTAGATGAATTGTATGCATATACTAATGCTAAGACAACGAGTCCGGTAAATTATACCTCTAAGAAACGGCTGGTTGGTCTTTATGGAGATATAAGCTTCAGTTATAAGAACATGGTATTCTTGGATGTGACAGGAAGAAATGACTGGTCATCTACATTACCTGTAAATAACCGTTCTTATTTTTATCCGTCAATTAGTGGTAGTTTTATTTTTACAGAATTGATGAAGAATAAGGATGTTTTGAGTTATGGAAAATTGCGTATGAGTTATGCTAATGTCGGTAGTGATGAACAACCATACCAGTTGGCGTTTCAATATACTCCGGTTAATTCTTATTTTTTGCAGTATAATTTAACGAATGTTTTTCCCCATAATGGATTAGTAGGATTTACAGGTCCTCGTGTATTGCCGAATGAGAATCTTAAACCACAAAATCAGGCATCGTTTGAGGTAGGTACTGATTTACGCTTTTTCCAAAATCGTATTCGTTTAGACTTGACTTATTATAAAAGTGTAACTAAAAATCAAATCGTAAGCATTGATGTTCCTTTGTCCACGGGGTATTTTGCCAATAATATTAATGCGGGAAAAGTATCTAATAAAGGGATTGAAGTAGCATTAGGAGTTACCCCTGTACAGACTAAGGACTTTAAATGGGACTTGGAGGCTACTTTTGCAAAAAACACCCAGAAAGTTGATGAGCTGGCAGAAGGGTTGGATGAGTACTCGTTGACTAGTGGGTTGAGTGGATTGCAGATAAAAGCGGAAGTTGGTGGTTCGTTTGGTCTGTATGGTACAGGTTGGAAACGTGATGATTCGGGCAATTATGTTATTAACGAAAAGACAGGACTCCGTGAAATTGTAAACAATGTGCGTTTGGGAGATGTTTACCCGGACTTTACAATGGGTATTAATAATACGTTCTCTTACAAAGGTTTCACATTGAGTTTCCTGATAGATATTCGTCAAGGTGGTTCTCTTTACTCTGAAACAGTGGGTACTTTACGTACTACCGGACTTGCTGCTGAAACTGCTGCTCATCGAGAAGATGCGTCGTTTATTGAACCGGGAGTCATCTTACAATCTGATGGAACTTACAGAGCTAATGATGTGCCGGTTAAAAGTATGCAAGATTATTGGGGGCATGTGGCAAAATCAAGTAATAATGAGGGTAATATTTTCGATGCTTCATATGTTAAATTACGTGAGTTGAACTTTTCTTATAGTTTTCCTAGAAAATGGTTCAGAAGTTTCTTTGTCAAATCTCTTGATTTAGGCTTTGAGGCTCGTAATCTTTGGATTATAAAAGATCATGTGCCTCACATTGATCCGGAAGCTAACTTTTTTGGACCTGCACAGATCGGTGGGGGAGTTGAGTTCAATAGTATCCCGACAACAAGAAGTTTCGGATTTAATATTAGATTGACATTATAATAATTATCAAAGAGAAATAATATGAAAAATAAAAGATCAATATATACTATAGCAATCATATTTGCATGTGCTATTTTGAGCTCATGTAGTGATTGGTTGGATGTTAATCATAATCCAAATTCTGCGGAAAAGGTGGATCCCGGATATTTATTCAATTATGCAGTAGTGAATTGGGCTGGTAGTCGTACCGGAGGAGATGCTTACATTCCTCTTTCTCAAAGTATCCAGTGTCAGGCAGACGGCGGCGATGATTATGGGGGCTGGGCGGAAGGTTATTATGTCATAGATCCATATAGCCTTGGTAATACATGGAAGCATTACTATTCTGTTGGAGGTAATAATTTGCAGTTAGCTATCAAAAATGCTCAAGAAGCTACTCCTGTCAATCATAATGGAATTGCTCAATGTAAAATTATTCTAGCTCAACATATTTATGAGACAACAATGATATGGGGAGATATTCCATTTACAGAGGCTTGGATAGAAGGAGTTAAGTATCCGAAATTTGATTCTCAGGAAGTAGTTTTGAATGGTGTAGTAAGCTTGTTGGATGAAGCGTTGAATGAGATCAACTTGGATGATCCTTTGGCCATTACTGATTACGATATTTTTTATAAAGGTGATATGCAAAAGTGGATTCGGTTGGCCAAATCTTTAAAATTCAGAACTTTAATGACAATGGTGGATAAAGATCCGACGAAAGCAGAACAGATTGGAAAGTTGATAAGTGACGGTGGTATGATTAGTTCGGCTGATGATAATCTGCAGTTCCCATATTTACAGACTGCAGGTAATGAAAATCCTAAATATAAAATATTGGAGAAGTATACAAATGGCATCAATATTATGTTTTTTGCAAATAATAATGTATTGAAGCCTATGCAGGAACGCAATGATTCTCGTATTTCCAGATATTTTGAACCGGGAGCTGACGGGGTGTATCGAGGCTTGGATACTCGGCAGGCAGCAGAAGAAACTGATGATGAAAATGCGGATTTATTATCTTCCGTTATAAGTAAGTATCTTTTTAGAAAAGAGGCACCTGAATTAATTTATTCTTATCAGGAACAGTTGTTTTTTGAAGCGGAAGCGTATGTACGTGGGTTGGGAGTAACTTCTAATTTGGTGAAAGCTAATGAATTATATAAGAAAGCTATTCAAACAGCTTGTGATTATTATGAAGCGGATCCGGTAAAGACAACTGAATTTATTGATGCTTTGGATGATTTAAACACATTGGAACCTGATAGAGCTTTATATGAGATTCATATTCAGCAATGGATTGATTTGATGGACAGACCGTTGGAAGAATTTGTACAGTGGAGAAGATCAGGATCCAATGGTAATGAGGTACCTGCACTTACTGTGCCGACAGAAGCTACTTCTCGGGAACTTATTCGTAGATGGGAATATAGTCCTGAGGAAATGACTGCTAATCCTAATGCACCCAAAGAATCTCCTAAAATTTGGGAAAAGATGTGGTTTGATTTATAGATTCTAAGGTGATAAATGATACGAAAAAGAGGACAATAAAACATTGTCCTCTTTTTTTTTGTTATATTTGCGCCCACATTATTATATATTAGAAGTAAAGAATGAAAGAATTTGTAATATCCGAAGCCAAAGTAGAGACAGCAGTGCTTGTCGGACTCATCACACAAACGCAGGATGAGCGTAAGACGAACGAGTATCTGGATGAACTGGCTTTCCTTGCCGAGACGGCTGGGGCGGAAGTAGTGAAACGATTTACGCAGAAGTTGCCGACAGCTCATTCAGTGACTTATGTCGGAAAAGGAAAGTTGGAAGAAATCAGACAATATATTCGTAACGAAGAGGAAGAAGAACGTGAAGTAGGAATGGTCATCTTTGATGATGAGCTTTCTGCGAAACAGATTCGTAATATTGAAGCCGAACTGAAAGTGAAGATACTGGACCGTACTTCACTGATCCTTGATATATTTGCCATGCGTGCACAGACAGCCAATGCGAAGACGCAGGTAGAGCTGGCACAATATAAATATATGTTGCCGCGTTTGCAGCGACTTTGGACTCACTTGGAACGCCAGGGAGGAGGTTCCGGTGCCGGTGGCGGTAAAGGTTCCGTGGGACTTCGTGGTCCGGGTGAAACACAGCTCGAGATGGACCGCCGTATCATCCTGAACCGTATGTCATTATTGAAAGAACGTCTGGCGGAGATTGACAAGCAGAAAGCTACCCAACGAAAGAATCGCGGACGCATGATACGTGTTGCACTGGTTGGTTATACCAACGTGGGAAAATCAACCATGATGAATCTTCTCTCCAAGAGCGAAGTGTTTGCAGAAAACAAACTATTTGCGACTTTAGACACCACTGTGCGTAAAGTGATTATTGATAATCTACCGTTCTTGTTGTCGGATACGGTAGGATTTATTCGCAAGTTGCCTACCGACCTGGTAGAATCTTTTAAATCTACCCTGGATGAAGTGCGTGAAGCAGATTTGCTTGTGCACGTAGTCGATATTTCCCACCCCGGATTTGAGGAACAGATTGAGGTAGTGAACAAGACACTGGCAGAGATTGGCGGCAGTGGCAAACCTATGATACTTGTATTTAATAAAATAGACGCTTACACCTACGTGGAGAAAGCGCCGGACGACCTTACCCCCCGAACAAAGGAAAACTTAACACTCGAAGAACTGATGAAGACGTGGATGGCAAAAATGGAGGATAACTGCCTCTTTATTTCCGCCCGCGAACGAATCAATATAGACGAACTGAAAAATGTAGTTTATCAGCGAGTGAAAGAATTACACGTTCAGAAATATCCCTATAACGATTTTCTTTATCAGACCTACGAAGAAGAGGAAGAATAAACGGGAGGGATTTATGATTTATGATTTCTGAATTATGAGTTGGCTGTGCGATTATGACGGACAACATCACAGTTCATAAATCATAATTCATAAATCATAATTCATAAATCATAACTCATAAATCATTTAGTATATGAAAGACTATCGTAGATTGACTGAAGATGAGGTACTTCAGTTGAAGAGCCAGTCGTGTCTGGCCGATGATTGGGGAAATGTATCAGTGGCAGAGGGCTTTAATTGTGAGTACGTTCATCATACCCGTTTCTCGGGTGAAGTGAAACTGGGGGTATTCGAATCAGAATTTACATTGCCAGGGGGAATCAAGAAACATTCGGGATTGCGTCATGTGACGTTGCATAATGTATCAGTGGGCGATAACTGTTGTATTGAGAATATCCAGAACTACATTGCTAACTATGAGATCGGTAGTGATACTTTCATTGAGAATGTAGATATTATTTTAGTGGATGGATTAAGCACTTTCGGTAATGGGGTAGAAGTGGCTGTCTTGAATGAAACAGGAGGTCGTGAAGTGTTGATGAACGACAAACTGTCTGCGCATCAGGCATATATACTTGCGTTGTACCGCCATCGTCCCGAACTGATTAACCGTATGAAATCTATTGCGGATTATTATTCCAATAAACATGCTTCTGCTATCGGCAGTATTGGCAATCATGTCATGATTCTCAATACAGGTTCAATCAAGAATGTCCGGATTGGTGATTACTGCCATATCTGTGGAACTTGCCGCTTATCCAATGGAAGCGTCAATAGTAATGTGACAGCGCCTGTACATATCGGTCACGGGGTAATTTGTGACGACTTCATTATCTCTTCCGGTTCAAAAGTGGATGACGGTACGATGCTGACCCGTTGCTTCGTCGGGCAGTCCTGTAAATTGGGACATAATTATTCCGCTTCCGATTCTTTGTTTTTTAGTAATTGCCAAGGAGAGAACGGTGAGGCATGTGCTATTTTCGCAGGTCCTTTCACCGTGACACATCATAAATCTACTTTGCTGATTGCCGGAATGTTCTCGTTTATGAATGCAGGTTCGGGATCCAATCAGAGCAACCACATGTATAAGTTAGGTCCTATTCATCAAGGAACAATGGAAAGAGGAGCGAAGACCACTTCTGATTCCTATATCTTGTGGCCGGCACGTGTCGGAGCTTTCTCATTGGTCATGGGACGTCATGTCAATCATGCCGATACTTCTAATCTTCCTTTCTCTTACCTGATAGAGCAGCGGAATACGACTTATCTGGTTCCGGGAGTCAACTTGAGAAGTGTAGGTACTATCCGTGACGCACAAAAATGGCCGAAACGTGATAATCGTAAAGACCCGAACAGGCTGGATTATATCAACTATAACCTGTTGAGTCCTTATACCATTCAGAAGATGTTCAAAGGGCGTTCCATTTTGAAAGAATTGAAACGTGTGTCCGGTGAAACTTCAGAAATCTACTCTTACCAGAGTGCTAAAATCAAGAACTCTTCTTTGAACAACGGAATCCGTTTTTATGAAATTGCTATCCACAAGTTCTTAGGAAACTCCATTATAAAACGACTGGAAGGCATTAACTTCCAGAGTAATGAAGAAATCCGTCAACGCCTGAAACCCGATACGGAAATTGGTATTGGCGAATGGGTAGATGTTTCCGGACTGATTGCTCCCAAGAGTGAGATCGACCGACTACTGGATGGTATTGAGAAAGGAGCAGTCAATCGTTTAAAGTCCATCAATGCAAGCTTCGCGGAAATGCACGAGAATTATTATACTTATGAATGGACATGGGCTTATCATAAGATTCAGGAATTTTATGGCTTAGATCCGGAAACGATCACAGCGCAAGATATCATCGGTATCGTGAAAGCCTGGCAGCAAGCTGTTGTCGGATTGGACAAGATGGTATATGAGGATGCTAAGAAAGAATTCTCGTTATCTTCTATGACCGGATTCGGTGCTGATGGCTCTCATGACGAAATGAAGCAGGACTTTGAGCAAGTACGCGGTGATTTCGAAAGCAATACATTTGTGACTGCGGTGTTGAAACATATTGAAGATAAAACGGCTCTTGGAAATGAGCTCATCGAGCGAATCAAAATGATTGATAAAACAGAAATAGTGTAGCGAGTCAAAAATAAGTAGATAAATAAATGGGAATTTATCGGTTAAATGAGAATTTATCGGTTAAATGGGAGTTTATTGGTTAAATGAGAATTTATCGGTTCTTACAATTATATATTTATTGGAGTGCCCTGAAAGGGCTTAATTATATAGCGTAGGGCAACGCCC
>NZ_GG774832.1:0-25762 GCF_000163675.1 Bacteroides sp. D22
ATAGGGAAGTCCTGAACTTCAATCTCAGGGAGGAAACCTTTTGAGTGAAGATGGAGATCAGAGTACTCAGCAGGAATAGTGGCTTTCTCCTCTAAATAAAGAATAAAGCAAGTATCCTGAGAAACATGATTGACTAGGGTAAAGTAATCAAGGATTCCTGAAGGCAAGAACAAGCTTAAAGAAGCAACAGGATCAATCGTTTGGGAAGAGGATGTTTTCATGATGCAAAAATAAGAATTTTAACGCAATCCCCCAAGGTTTCAGACTGAGGCATAATTCCTTTATAAGGATAACTTCTTTATATAAAGGAGAAGATAAAAGGGCGGCAGTTTCACAACTACCGCCCTCTTTTGCGTAATTAATATATTATATTAAAAAAGAGTGTGTTTTGCACGTTTACATTAGATTTATAATCTTAGGGAAACTTTACTTCATAAGTTTTCGGTCCGCCATATAAAGTGTTGACACGGATCCTTAATCCTTTTTTCCCTTCCATCCGGCCTTTAATCTTATCCAGTTTGAAAGATACATATCCTTCGCCCAGGCTTTGAGGATAATCACCTTCACTGTTATGGCGGAATTCCAGATTGATATATTCGTCCTCCGCACTGTCTTCGTCAGCAGTGGGAGCAGACTCTTCTTTGTCGTTGATTACGAGATTCAGGAAATGTTTTTTATCTTCACTATGCGTTCCATAATATTGGAATTCAATCGTTAGATATTTATTATCCTTGTTGATCCACATATAAGTTGTGTTGATCTTGTCATCTCCGACTTTTTCTTCGTCGTTGTCATCTTCACCCATCGTGATGATGTCTTTAGTTAAGATTGGATTGATACCTCTCACCTGAATATTAAGGTCGTATCCATTCACAGGCTCTTCCAGCTCGTTGAATATCACAAAAGCTCGTTGTCCTTCCACCCAATCTTTATTACTCCATCCTTGCGCATTGCTGGGATACATTTTTTTCCCGTCATCCAAAGTGAAATAAAATTCCTTGCTATCCTGGCTAATCATATTGATGGTACTGACAACCAGAAGATCGGACGGGTTGTCATCGTCGTCCAAACATGACTGGAGAATCGGCATTGTAGTCATAATAGCAAAGATAAAGGCAATGAATTTAAATTTCTTCATATACTTATTTAAGTTTTAGATTATATAAAATGGTTCCTTTGTATTGTGAAAATGCAATGGAATAGAAAATATTGCATTTGAATCTGTTAAAGAAACAAAAGTGATAAAAGAGTTGTTCTCTCTATGCAGTATTTCTATCTTTGCTGCATTTATAAGTTAAACACGTGTATAAGAGAATGGAAGAATTAGAGTTGTCGGAACAATGCAGGCTAGGCAATAACCAAGCTCGCAAAGAACTGTATGAGCAGTATGCGGGACGTATGCTTGGCATCTGTCTTCGTTATACCGGCGACCGTGATACAGCCCAGGATCTGCTTCACGACGGTTTTTTAAAGATATTCGATTCCTTCGACAAGTTCACCTGGAGGGGTGAAGGCTCCCTGCGGGCCTGGATGGAAAGGGTGATGGTCAACACAGCTTTGCAATATCTCCGGAAAAATGATGTAATCAATCAGTCGGCACCATTAGAAGAGTTGCCTGAAGAATATGAAGAACCGGATGCTTCTGATGTAGAAGCTATTCCACAGAAAGTGTTGATGCAGTTTATAGAAGAACTACCTGCCGGATATCGTACAGTGTTTAACCTTTATACATTCGAAGACAAATCGCATAAAGAAATCGCACAGGAATTAGGTATTAATGAAAAATCTTCGGCTTCGCAACTATTTCGTGCGAAGAGTGTATTGGCAAAAAGAGTAAAAGAATGGATAATGCATAATGGATAGATAGAGATGGAAGAGAAAGAATTGTGGATGAATAAGTTGAAGGAGAAGCTCGCGGATTATTCCGAGCCGGTGCCTGCTTCCGGTTGGGAACAACTGGAAAAAGAACTTATGCCTCCTGTGGAGAAGAAAATATATCCTTATCGAAAATGGATGATGGCTGCTGCAGCTGTTATATTGTTAGCCGTCGTTTCGTCGGTAAGTCTATATTTTCTGGGGACACCGGCCGCGGATGAAATACGTCATATAAAGACTCCGGCATTGGCATCTACACCCGATGCGTTGCCGGGTGTGCAACAACCGGATGTGCAGGGCACTTCCGTAGAACCCGTCTTGCGACCAGTGGCTCGTGAAGACCGTTTGGCGAAAATTGATAAGAATCTTACAGAACAGAAAACAAATGCAGGCCAATCTGCAATAGAAAATAACAACGAACCTGTAACAGGGAATGAAAATAATCCTGTGATTGAGGAAGACCAGATGCTCAAAGGTGAGACGGAACAGACGAAAAATGAAGCAAGGCAGGTTGACAGTGAAAATGTGGGTCAGGCTACACAGTCACAGGATACTAAACGGCCGAACAACAGGCCGCGTCGTCCTTCCGGCAGAGACAAGCTGCATATTCCGGCAGAAAAAAGAGCATCTCAAAAAGGAACATGGTCCATGGGACTCTCGGTCGGAAATTCGGGCGGAGCATCCACAGAAGTCGGTGCCGGCTCTCATGCTTATATGTCTCGTGTGAGTATGCTTTCTGTTTCCAACGGTCTGATGGAGATACCTAATGATCAGACATTGGTTTTTGAAGATGGAGTGCCTTATCTGCGTCAGGCAAAACAAGTGGTTGACATTAAGCACCATCAACCTATTTCTTTCGGATTGTCCGTCCGTAAAGGACTGGCCAAAGGATTCTCTCTCGAAACGGGATTGACTTACACATTGCTTTCTTCGGATGCGAAACTGGCAGGTGAAGAGCAGCAGATAGAACAAAAACTTCATTATGTAGGTATTCCGCTGCGTGCCAACTGGAATTTCCTTGATAAAAAACTCGTCACTCTCTACGTTTCCGGTGGAGGTATGGTTGAGAAGTGTGTGTATGGAAAGCTTGGTTCCGAGAAAGAAACGGTGAAACCTTTGCAATTCTCGGTATCTGGTGCGGTAGGTGCACAGGTGAACGCAACGAAACGTCTGGGTATCTATGTAGAACCCGGTGTTGCTTATTATTTTGATGACGGTTCGGATATACAGACCATACGTAAAGAGAATCCGTTTAATTTCAATATACAGGCTGGTATCCGCTTGACTTATTAATGCGAACTACCTTACTGAACATAGTGACGGTATCCGTTCAAGATGGCGTCACTATCCTGATTAGATAGCGTCACTATCTTGACCGGATGGCGTCACTATCCTGATATTAGTATCTTTTTCCTCATAAAAATCGGATAATTGAGAAAATATTAATAATATTGTCACCTGTTAATGGTCTATGGTTGCATACCTTTGTTGCAAAATTCTAAGCTATGGTGAATTTTACAGATGAAAAACATTTATTAATCGATTTAAAAGACGGTTCTTTTCAAGCATTTGAAAGATTGTATAATATGTACAGCGGTAAACTGTACAATTTCATTATGCGGCTTTCTTCCGGCAATCAATATATGGCTGAAGAAGTGGTGCAATCCACTTTTATCCGTATATGGGAAGTACGTGAGAAAGTCGATACGAACGCTTCATTTATTTCTTTTCTTTGTACGATAGCCAAAAATTTACTGATGAATATGTACCAGCGTCAGACCGTTGAATATGTTTACAATGAATATCTGCTGAAAAGCGGACTAGACCATGATTCACAGACGGAAGATACTATTGATCTTCGTTTCTTGAACGATTATATCGACTCATTAGCGGAAGAATTGCCGGCACAGCGAAAGAAAATCTTTATCTTAAGTAAGCGTCAGAACTATACGAATAAGGAAATTGCTGAAATGATGGGTATTTCTGAAAGTACAGTCGCCACGCAATTATCTTTGGCGGTGAAATTTATGCGTGAACAGTTGATGAAGCATTACGATAAGGTAATTGCGCTTCTGATTGCCTTTTTTGTTAATGAAATGTAATTGTAATACACGTTTTTGGATAGTAGATAGGATGAAAATGTATACTTGTAAATAAGCAGGAAAGAAGATGGATAAGATATATTATAAAGAACTGATTGAAAAGTATTTCGATGGAAATATAACGGATGCTGAAATAAAAAAGCTCTCCGATTGGATAAAGAACGACCGCCATTTACAGAACTGGTGGGAAGAAGAATTTTCCAAATCGGATGCCGGCATTAATCCGGTACTGCGCGATAAACTATTTGCCCGAATCAAAGAACAGACGCAGGGAAAAGAAGAAACACAGGGAAAAGAGAACCCAAGAACTATTCGTATGAATCCTTGGAAATGGGCTGCCGCCATCGTTTTACCCATTTGTATTGCCTTCTTCACCTACTATCTTGTAGATTCTTCCCAAACAGTGGGAGCGCCCTTTATAGTAAAAGCTGATAAAGGAGATAAAGCAACCATCGAATTGCCGGACGGAACGAATGTCGTTCTCAATTCTGCTTCGCAATTAAGCTATCTGAATAACTTCGGAGAAAATGGGCGTCGTGTGCAACTGAATGGTGAAGCCTATTTCAAAGTAGCTCATGATGAAAAGTGCGCCTTTATTGTACAGGTAGGCGATTTGGAAGTGAAAGTACTCGGTACTTCTTTTAATGTATCTGCCTATGAAGATGCTAAAGACGTGACAGTCGTTCTTTTGGAAGGAAAAGTTGGAGTCTATGCGCAGAAAACATCGCATATCATGAAGCCCGGCGACAAAATAGAATATAATAAAGCCACTCATAAGATAACAGCCACTCAAGTACACCCGAGTGACTACATTGAATGGACGAAAGGAAATATCTATTTCGAGAAAGAATCTTTGGAGAATATAATGAAAACCCTTTCACGCATCTATGACGTAGAGATTCGTTTCGACTCCAATAAACTACCTAATGAATATTTCACCGGAACCATTCCGGGAGGTGGCATACAGAATGCATTGAATATCCTGATGCTTACTTCACCTTTCTATTATGAAATGGACGGTTCGGTGATTGTTTTGAAAGAGAAATAAGTGGAACTTTCATAGAGTATCTTTGTTTATTCATCGAATAACGTCTATATTTGTGGTACACTAATTTGAAGATGCAATGAATACATTGGAACGTAAATTGCCGATAGGGATACAGACATTTGAAAAGATGCGTGCAGAGGGGTGTTTGTATGTGGATAAAACAGCCATTATATATCAGATAGTAGCTACTAAAGTGCCTTATTTTCTTAGTCGTCCCCGTCGTTTTGGCAAAAGTCTGCTAATTTCCACTTTTGAAGCCTACTTTCAGGGTCGTAAAGACCTTTTTGAAGGCTTGGCAATTGAAAAGTTAGAGACGAAGTGGGAGCAATATCCGGTTCTGCATCTTGATTTGAATGCGAAGAAATATGAGACGGCGGCAGATTTGGTCGCCATGCTAAACCAGTATTTGGAGAAATGGGAAGCCGTATATGGTGATGAGAAGAAAGACCGTAGTCCTGAAGAACGTTTTAGTTATATCATTGAGCAAGCCTACCTGAAAACAGGAAAAGGAGTTGTGGTATTGGTTGATGAGTATGATAAACCTTTGCTGCAAGCCCTTTTAGATGAGAACCTGTTGGATGAATACCGTCGTATTCTGAAAGCCTTTTATGGTGTACTGAAAAGTTCCGACCGCTATCTTCGGTTTATATTCTTGACAGGAGTCACAAAATTTGCCCAAGTAAGTGTGTTCAGTGATTTGAATCAACTGAATGATATTAGCATGAAGATTCCATACGCCAATATCTGTGGTATTACTAAAAAAGAATTAGTATCCACATTTACTCCCGAGTTGGAGCGGTTGGCAGAAGTGCAGGAGATGTCTTTTGAAGATACTGTCGATAAAATGACGGCAATGTACGATGGATATCACTTTACATATAGCGAAGATGGATTGTTTAATCCCTTCAGTGTCCTCAATGTCTTTGATGGATTAATGTTTGATAATTACTGGTTCCAGACCGGTACTCCTACCTATCTTGTAGACCTGCTGAAACAAAGTGATTATGATTTACGTTTGCTGATAGATGGCTTGGAAGTAGGAAGTTCCGGATTTGCCGAATACCGTGCAGAGACAAAAAATCCCCTTCCGATGATTTACCAAAGCGGTTATCTGACCATTAAAAACTTTGATAAATCATTGAACCTATATACGCTAGGTTTTCCGAATGATGAGGTAAAATATGGCTTTCTTAAATTCCTGATCCCCTATTATACACCCATCTCTTCTGATGAAACGGATTTTAATGCAGTTAAGTTTGTCCGTGAACTTCAGTCGGGCGACGTTCATTCCTTTATGGAACGTATGAAATCATTCTTTGCCGACATACCTTACGAATTGAACACAAAGACCGAACGTCATTATCAGGTTATCTTTTATCTCGTCTTTAAGTTGATGGGACAATATGTAGATGCAGAAGTCCGTAGCGCAAAAGGTCGTGCCGATGCCGTGGTGAAAACGAAAGACCGTATTTATGTTTTTGAGTTTAAATTGGAAGGAACAGTAGACGAAGCTCTGAAACAAATAGATGAAAAAGGATATTTGTTACCTTACCGGACAGACGGGCGTGAGCTAGTAAAAGTGGGAGTTTCCTTTAATGCTGAAGAACGTAATATTGGTGAATACAAAGTAATATAATCGTTTATTGAGTAAAATATAGAATAGAGCCATTCCGAAGCCCACTACTTAGGAATGGTTTTTTTGTTCTCTGAATTGAATAAGTTAACGAGAGTTAAAGTCTGATAGGCGATTGGACGAGCAGGGATAGAAGTCTGTATACCTATCAAACAACTTAAAAGTTTTGATATATGAAGCACAAAACAACCTTTGAAAAGCTCCCTCAAGCAAATACAGGGAGAAGTAAGAACTGGAAAACACTGCGGGCTATCTGTCTGCTATTGTTTTTAAGCGTCTCTTTCACCGCTTATTCCCAAATAACAGTGAATGTGAAAGACATCTCTTTGAGAGCCTCTTTAAAGAAAATCGAGCAAGTAAGCAATTACAAATTCTTCTACAATGAGAGTCTGCCGGAGTTAAACCGAAAAGTATCGTTGAATGTGAAAGATGCAACGATTGAACAAACCATGCAACAACTTTTAGGAGGAATGGACTTAGCGTATAAGAAAGAACAAGATAATGTGATTGTATTGATTCGCAAAGCCCAGGACAAATTAATAACTAAAAAAATAACAGGTACTGTTGTCGATGAAAAAGGCGAACCAGTCATTGGTGCCAGTATTGTGATAAAAGGTGAGTCGCACGGAACGATTACAGATTTTGATGGAAAGTTCACATTAGCAGACGTACCGGAAAAGGGAATATTGACTGTCTCTTATATCGGTTATAAAACAGTTGACCTTTCTGCCACAGGGCAGACATTCGTAAAAGTTGTACTTCAAGAAGACAGTAAAATGATAGACGAGGTCGTTGTTGTCGGCTACGGAGTCCAGTCACAAAAGCTAGTCACTACTTCTATCAGTAAAGTAAAGATGGAAAATATAGATCAGGGTAATGACTATAATCCGATTAAAATGCTGCAAGGACGTGTAGCGGGTGTGAATATCTCCTCTGCATCAGGAACTCCGGGAGAAGCACCGAATGTTACCGTTCGTGGTATCGGTTCCGTTAGTGGGGGAAGCTCGCCGCTTTATGTGGTCGATGGTATCCCCAGCGAAAAATATCCCAACCTGAATCCGAATGACATTGAGAGCATGGAAGTTTTGAAAGATGCGTCTGCGGCCGCTATCTATGGTTCGCGTGCCAATGCCGGAGTTGTATTGATAACGACCAAATCAGGTCAGCAAGGTAAGACGAAGATAGAGGTGTCCGGTCGTTACGGATTCGCTTATCTGGCTAGCGACATTGAAATGGCCAATTCGATGGAATATATGAATACGATGCAAGCCGCTATTGATAATTACAATGTGCAAATGGGAGCTAACCTTCAATTGTATGTTCCTTCTCAAATTCAGGAAACCAATTGGGTGAAAGAAATATCAAGAAAAAACTCGAAAACAGGTACCGGCTCTATCAGCATTTCCGGTGGAAATGAAAAGACCACCTTCTTTGCTTCTTTAGGCGCTAATACTCAAGAAGGATATTTGAATAAGAGCAGCTATGACCAGTATAATATGCGTGCCAAATTCACACATAAAATAAACAACCTGTTCAAGCTGAATATGAATATGGCAGGTTCGGCCAGCCGTTCGGACTTATTGGAAGAAACGAGTACCAGCTTGAAAGTACTTCGTACAGCTCGTGAGGAGCAGCCCTGGTATTCACCTTATAAAGAAGACGGAACATCTTATAAAGTGAACGGGACAGATATTTTGCGCCACAATCCGGTGATGCTGATTAATGAAGAAGACTGGGTAGCTAAGAAATATCAACTATCCGGTGTGTTCAGCGTAGACGTAACTCCTTTCAAAGGGTTTAAGTACACACCAACAGTAAGCGTATATGGTATTTTGGACAACACATCTAAAAAATTGTCGGACAAGCATGATGCCCGTAAAAATAGTAGTGGTTGGGGAGCATTAGCCGAACAAAAAGACCAGAGTTTCCGCTATGTGATAGATAATATATTCTCTTACAACAATGAATGGAATAAACTAATCTACTCCGTCATGTTGGGACATTCGTTTGAGAAATACACTTATGAACAATTCGGGGCAAAGAGTGATAACTATGCTAACGGTGCATTTCCTTCCTCAAACTTTGATTTAATCAATGCAGGCCCTAATATTTACGCCGGAAATATTAGTTATACATCTTATGCCTTAGAATCCTATTTCGGACGAATCGCTTTGAATTGGGACAATAAATATATACTGAATGCTTCTTTGCGTAGTGATGGTTCTTCCCGCTTTGCGAAGAACAAGAGATATGGTTATTTCCCTTCTGCTTCTTTTGCGTGGCGTGCCTCCAATGAGGAATTTTTCCCAAAAAATAAATACGTCAATGATGCAAAGTTAAGATTAAGCTGGGGTATGACAGGTAGCATGGCAGGAGTGAGTAATTATGCTCCGTTATCACTGATTAGTGCGGGTGGTGCTTCTTACAACGGTTCTGCCGGATTCCAGATTTCGCAGGATGCCCGTGCTTTGACTTGGGAGAAAGCCAGCCAGTTTAATATCGGATTTGATATAGAAATGTTTCAGTCTCGCCTGACTTTAAACATAGATATGTTCTATCAAAAGACTACCGACCTGCTGTTTAAGAAACCAGTCAATGCAACCACCGGATATACCACATTACAGTCCAATATCGGCTCATTAGAGAATAAAGGACTTGAGTTGGCTTTGAATGGTAAAATCTTCACCGGAAAGTTTAAATGGGATTTGGGTGGTAACATTTCTTTTGTAAAGAACAAGCTGCTTTCCCTCATCGAAGGAAATGATATGTATATTGTTCCCAGCAGCGGTAGTAACCTTTTAGGAGGTTCGATGCATGCATTGATTAACGGACAGCCTATCAGTACATTCTATATGTTAAAGATGGAAGGTATCTACCAGCGTGACGACGAAGTGCCTGCGAAACTGTATGCAAAAGGAGTCCGTGCCGGTGACGTGAAATATTTCGATTATAATGAAGACGGAGATATATCTGACGCCGACCGAATGAATGTAGGAAAAGCCATTCCTGATTTTTACGGTGGTATTACTTCCAACTTCTCTTACAAAGGTTTCGATTTGTCATTGTTCGGACAATTTTCGGTAGGTGGTAAAGTGATGTCGGCATGGCGGGGAGTGAACGGTTCCGAAGGTACTGACCATTTAGGATTGGCGCTATCCAATGTAAAAGTAAACGACCGTGGCGAATCTGTCGAGCAATACTTTAATGTAAGCAAAGAAGTGGCTAACGGATACTGGCGTGGAGAGGGCACAAGCAACACGATTCCTCGTCCTGTAAGAATAGGAGTACATACCGGGTATGATTATGACTATAACGTGCAAACCTCAACACGTTATTTGGAAGATGCTTCCTATTTTAAACTGAAAACTGTGACTTTGGGTTACACTTTGCCGGAATCAGTCGTTAAGAAACTCCGCGTGAACTCATTAAGAGTCTACGTTTCGGCTGATAATCTACTCACTCTCACCAAGTATTCCGGTTATGATCCCGAAACATCATTTTCCGGTAGCCCGGGAGACTCAAATTATGGAGTTGACTTCGGGTTGCAACCTGTATTGCGAACATTTATTTTTGGTCTGAATCTAAACTTTTAAAAATATAGATGTATGAAACGATACTATACTATAATCAACTATTTGCTATGTAGCATTTGCCTTTTGTGGATGACGGGTTGTTCAGGTATACTGGACGATATGCGACCTAAAGATCAGATACCTCAAGATATGTTGAGCGAATCCGATTTGGAAAAGTTATTGAATGGAGTGTATGCCGAAATGGAAGAACTGGTATTCAAATTTTATATGGATGGTGATGTAAAAGGCGAGAATTTCAAGGCAGGTCCCGGATTTTCCATGAACGACCCCATGTTGATGGCTCCTAGTTCTAAAGAAGTTTTGAGCCAGTGGCAAAAATGTTTCACAGCCTTGAAGCAAGTTAATTTCTTGGTCGAAACATACGAAGCGTCATCTAATAAAGAGAGTCAGGTTGTGAAGCAGACAGGAGGGACCGGATACTACTTCAGAGCTTTGATTTATTATCATCTGGTCACTCGCTGGGGAGGAGTTCCTATCTTGCGTAAGCGCACTTACGACGTCGTTCCCATTTCCCCCGAAACCGAAGTGTGGAGTTTTATAAAAGAAGACTTGGCTAAAGCGGAAGGATTACTGTCTGATTTCACCGATCGTTTTTATGTGTCTCTTAGTGCTTGTGATGCGCTTCACGCCAAAGTATGTTTGTCCTTGAAAGACTATACAAATGCGGCAGCTTATGCCGACAAAGTGATTACAAAGTCAAATTTCGCATTGAGTACTACATCAGTTGAGTATGCTCAGGCGTTTGTCTCTAATAGCAGTAGCAAAGAACTGGTCTTTGCGTTAGCCAACAAGCGTAGTACAAGTTTGCTGTTATTTTACCAAACGGTCAATGACATTGATCCGACTTGGGATTACTCTCCTTCTACCGAATGTTACAGCCATCTTTATGATGATACCGCCGTAAAGTCAAAGGATATACGGGCAAAGGCAGTATTTGGTGCAGATAATAGCCGTATTATTAAATTCCCGAATGGAAGTACCGGTCAGTTTGTTACCAATGAACAACCGTCACAAACCCCGATTGTGGTTACCCGTGTGGCGGAAATGTATCTGATTAAAGCGGAAGCATTGGGAGCAGTCAATGGGTTGGCTACATTAAAAGAATTTATGAACAAACGCTACGCAACCGTCTTGTTGCCTTCAAATATGACTGATATAGAGTTTCAGAATCAAATACTTGATGAGCGTCACCGCGAGTTGTATGCAGAAGGTCAACGATGGTATGATTTGAAGCGAACCAACCGTTTGGACTTGTTTTCTTCCTTGAACGGTAGAAACTACCTGATGTATTATCCTGTTCCCCAGTCGGAACGCGATTTGGCGGGAGAGGAAAATTACCCTCAAAATGAAGGCTATTAATTATCTTAGAAAGAACAAAGTATGAAGAATATAAAAATAGTAACAACGTTTTTTATCTGCTTGCTGCTACTTTCAGCATGCTCGGATGATTGGAAGGAAAATGCGCTGACAGCTAAATTTACTTTTGACAAGACAACCTACTATGTAGGCGAAGAAGTCTGTATCACGAATGAGACAGTAGGCGGAGAAGGTAATTATACCTGCCAATGGGATTTAGGGAATGGAGAGACTTCAACAGAAGTTGCTCCTAAAGTGACTTACGAAACGAATGGAGCATATACAGTGACTTTGCATGTGAAAGACAGTAAAGGAAATTATGCAATGGCTCATAAATTATTGACGATTGAAGCTGAACCTCTGCCCGAAGTCGGCAATGTGAAACTGAAATGGGTAGGTGCCCACGTGTTGGGCGAAATACGTTCTACGGCTCCGGCAGTCAGTGATGATAATAATGTATATATGACTTCCAATGACCATTATTTGCGGAAATTCTCGGCCACTACCGGTGAACAATTGTGGGAGTTCGACTTATGGACATCGGCTGACGGTGATTCTCCGTCCGGTAATACGCATACCACTCCGAGCATTGATACGGACGGTACTGTGTATGTAGGAACAGGCGACACAAGTGGCAAAGTAGGGCGCGTATATGCCATCAATCCCGATGGAACAAAGAAATGGGTCGTTGCCGGAGATGCTGAAAAAGGATTTTGGAATAAAGGACAGGCTTCAAAGCCTCGTATTAATTATCTGACTTGTGCGATTGGAGAGAATCATATCTATATGGGTAACGGCGGCTCTACGGGATCTGTGCTTGCTGTCGATAAGAATACCGGTTACAGAGTAGGTTATGTGGCAAACGCAGACAATTCCGGAGGTCCGTCGGGGGGAGTATCTGCCGGAATAGCATTGGCGAACAACACATTAATTTGGGCTGGTGGAAAGAACGGCTTATTCGGCGCGTCGGCGTCTGCACTGAATACAGGTGGTAATGTGATGTGGGCATGGCAAATATATAGTTCGGGAAATGATAAGCCTTCAGAAAACATGAATGCTTCCGTAGCTGTGGACGCAACCGGCACTATATACGGAATTGCCACCTTCCCGAGTATAGGAAGCAGTGCGTTTGCTATTGGAAGCGACGGGGTCGAGAAATGGCGTACTTCGTTAGGAAATGTAGGAACACTAGACCAAGGGGGTGTTGTGATAGGCTTGGACGGAAGTATCATTGTAACGGTAAAACGTGCTCCGGGTGAAGCCACGGGTGGAATTGTTGCATTATCTCCTAATGGAGTTGTTCAATGGCATTACGGTGTGCCGGAAGACGTCAGTGGATGTGCGGCAATCGATCAGGCCGGAAATATTCATTTTGGAACACAATCCGGTAATTATTATATCATTAAACCCGAAGCCTCGGAAGAACAGCTAATCTTGAAAAAAGATTTGGCTGCACTGATTAGCGAGAGCGATTCTCCTTTAAAAGATAACTGGGAAGCGGGTATCGGAAAAATCTGGAGTTCGCCTACAATCGGACCGGATGGAACGATCTATATTGGCGTTACTCACACGGTAGATCCGTCGAAGAGTGTCCTGATAGCTTTGGAAGATGAAGGTATAACCGGATGTGCAGCTTCGGCATGGCCGATGAAAGGGAAAGACAGCCGCCACACCAGTGCACAGTTGGGAGGCTCGGGAGAGAATCCGGGCGGCGAACCGGGCGGTCAACTGCCTATTACAGGAAATCTGAAGACCGATTTAAAGAATTTATTTGATGATAGTTCCTATAAGGTTTGGCTTTGTGCCCATCGGGCGAACACGCAGAAAGGTATAGCCGACGGCATACCGGAGAATTCATTAACTTCCATAGAGTATGCAATCAATGCAGGAGTAGAAATGATCGAACTTGATGCACGTCCCACCTCTGACGGAATATTGGTGCTGATGCACGATAATACGATCGACAGAACCACTAACGGAAGCGGTGCGGTAGGAGATTATTCTTATCAGCAATTACAGCAGCTCTATCTTAAAGATGCAGCAGGGAATCTGACAAACGAACGAATCCCCACTTTAGAGGACGCATTGAAGAAAGGCAAAGGAAAGGTTTATTTTAACTTGGATATAGTCAACAAAAACGTTGCCGTAGCGACAATGGTGGCATTACTTAAAAAACTCGACATGGAAAACGAAGTCCTGCTTTATGTTTCAAACAACCGTAATTATGCATACGATTTGAAAGCGGCGAACAGCGCTCTGTTACTGCATCCGATGGCAAAAGCTTCAGATGATATTACCTATTTTGCTTCATCTTACACGGACAATGTGCAGATGATGCAACTTTCCACCTCGGATGCTCTTGCGGGAGCGATGACGGAAGACATTAAATCCAAAGGTTGGCTTTTATTCTCCAATATCGTAGGAGTGAATGATACGAACATGTTGTCGGACAACTATTCGGGGTTGGTAGGCATGATAAACAAACGTATTAATGTCGTACAGACTGATTATGCCGAATTAGCTGCCAAGTATTTAAAATCCAAAAAGTATAGATAATCCCCCAAAGTATAGATGATAAAGATGAATATGAAGAACTATCTGATAATAGGAATTATTTTGCTGTTTCCTTTCCGCTTGTTTGCAGATGAACCGGTGAAGGCAATTTACGCAAAGATTACGAATCCTGATAATAAAGAAGTAACCGTAGTCGCCCACCGGGCGGATTGGCGCTTTGCACCAGAAAATTCGCTGGCAGCAATAGAGAGTTCTATCCGGTTGGGAGCCGACGTCGTGGAGTTGGACGTTCAGAAAACCAAAGACGGACAGTTGATCCTTATGCATGATAAGACCTTGGATAGAACGACCACCGGAAAAGGTAAGGTTGTCGAGTGGACACTGGATTCTATCCGGACACTCCGTCTGAAGAATGGCGCTGCTTTGAGAACCAAACATCGTGTGCCTACATTGGAGGAAGCATTATTGACGGCTAAAGGGCGCGTTATGGTAAATTTGGATAAGGCTTATCCGATATTCGATGAGATTTTCCCCATTCTGGAGAAAACCGGAACCGTTGAACAGATCATCATGAAGGGGTCAAAGCCTGTTGCAGAAGTGAAAAAGGATTTGGGAAAATATTTAGATCGGATCATATATATGCCAATCGTACATTTGGATCGCCCGGGAGCTATGCAGCAAATAGATGATTTCATGAAAGAACTTCACCCGGTAGCCTTCGAATTGTTGTTCGAATCGGATACTTGTCAATTCCCAAAACAAGTGAGGACGAAGCTGGAAGGAAAAAGTAAAATTTGGTATAATACCCTTTGGGATACGATGGCAGGCGGACATGATGACGACAAATCATTGGAAAACCCGGATGAAGGATATGGATATTTGATAGATAAACTTGGAGCAACAATCATTCAGACTGATCGTACCGCTTATTTACTGGAATACTTGCAAGCCCGTAAGAAACGTAATGAGCATAAGATAGACGCCTTTCATTAATATGTAAACTTCGGTTATGTCATTTAAAATATTGGATTTTTATAAAATCTCTTCCCCGCTAGCCGGGGGAGAGACTGATTCAGAAGATTCTTCCCGCTTTAAGCGCATCCGTTGGGCTACATTTTTGTCGGCTACTACCGGATATGGCATTTACTATGTTTGTCGCCTTAGCATGAACGTAGTGCGCAAGCCAATTGTAGAGGAGGGAGTATTTTCCGAAACGCAATTAGGAATTATCGGTTCCTGTCTGTTTTTTGTGTATGCAGTGGGTAAGTTGACGAATGGTTTTCTTGCTGACCGTAGTAATGTTCGGCGTTTTATGTCTACGGGATTATTATGTTCCGCTTTGATAAATCTGTGTTTGGGCTTCACCAGTTCATTTTATGCCTTTGTCGTACTTTGGGGATTGAATGGTTGGTTTCAGTCGATGGGAGCAGCATCCGGAGTGGTTTCGCTCACTCGGTGGTACAGTAGTAAAGAACGGGGAACTTTTTACGGCTTTTGGTCTGCTAGTCATAATTTGGGTGAAGCATTAACCTTTATTTCCATAGCCTTATTAGTCAGTTGGATGGGATGGAGGTACGGGATGATTGGAGCTGGCATTATTGGGATATTAGGTTTCTTTATGATGCTTGTCTTTATGCGTGATACGCCACAGAGCCAGGGATTCTTGTTGAACAAAAATTCTTCATCTGTGGATTCCCATTCTTTGTCTGGTAAACAAACGGAAGATTTCAACAAAGCACAAAAGGCTGTCTTGAAGAATCCTGCAATTTGGATTTTGGCTCTGTCCAGTGCATTTATGTATATTAGCCGCTATGCGGTAAATAGTTGGGGTGTTTTCTATCTGGAAGCTCAAAAGGGATATTCTACGCTGGATGCCAGTTTTATAATATCAATCAGTTCTATTTGTGGAATCATTGGCACAGTATTTTCCGGTATCATTTCCGATAAAATGTTTTCCGGCAGTCGTAATATTCCAGCTTTAGTATTTGGGTTGATGAATGTAATAGCACTTTGTCTGTTTCTCTTGGTTCCGGGCGTACATTTTTGGATAGATGTATTGGCTATGGTTCTTTTCGGTTTAGGAATCGGAGTACTAATCTGTTTTCTGGGTGGTTTGATGGCAGTGGATATTGCTCCCCGTAATGCGTCGGGTGCTGCATTGGGAGTAGTCGGTATTGCCAGTTATATCGGTGCCGGATTGCAAGACATGATGAGCGGTATATTAATAGAAGGTCAAAAGACGGTTCAGAATGGCGTTGACGTTTATGATTTCACGTATATCAATTGGTTTTGGATTGGTTCAGCTCTACTTTCAGTGTTGTTTGCCTTGTTCGTTTGGAATGCAAAATCAAAAGAAGTGAATTAAAGTGAGTACATTAGGTTAGAATATAAGTCTTTGTTTTCAAGGTATTAGTCACCATTCCGGGAAGTAAGTAATGATTGCTTTTCTTCCTGGAATGGCTTTATATTTATTACTTGATTTCTACCAGCCAGCGACTTAAATTCCTACTTTCAGCACTAAACTCCACGCCAATCTTTACCACTTCTCTATGGTCTACTTTATAAGGAATCAAATATCCTTTCTCATCAATCTGTTTGAGTGCTTCTTCGGCCGTTCCGTTCAGCTTAAATTCAAATACATAGATGTATTTAGGAGTCTTTACCACAGCATCAGCGCGCCCACGTGAACTGCGGACTTCCGCTTCCGTGAATTGTCCCATCAGTTTGAAAACCAAATAGAAAATAACCTGATAATGCCTTTCGGTTTGGTCGTTCAACTCGTAAGGAATATCTGCGAAAAAGGCTTCGAGACGAGTAAGGAAAGATTCGTAATCACTATTTTCCAGTTCATCAATGAATTTTCCAATATAAAATCCTTGATCGTTATTCTTCATTGGAGTGTAGAATGGAACAAGAAAATTGATGAATCCATAACGTACTTCATCATTGGGAAAATCCAATAGATAGTTATTAAATCGTCTGTCGTAGTCTTTAATCGTCAAATATCCACTTTGATAAATCAGCGGAATAGGATTATTAACATCCATTTTATATTCTGCAAAAGAAGAAACCGGAACTTCGATACCGCTTAATAAAGTACGGAGGTCGTATTCACTTTTTTGCAGCAGTTCAACTAAAAATGTAGGAGTACCTGTCTGAAACCAGTAACTATCGAATTTGCATCCGTCGAAAGAATTGAGTACGCTGAAGGGATTGAATACTCCTTCAGCAAATTCGCAGAAATGATAACCATCATAAGTGGCAGTCATTTTTTGAAGTGTCTCTTCAAAAGTCAGTTGGTTGGCTTCCGACAGGTTTTTGAGTTCAGGTGTGAAAGTATCAACTAATTCTTGCCGGGTAATGCCGCAGACCGTAGCATACGGAGGCTTCATGCTGATGTCGTTCAATTGATTCAAATCACTGAATACACTGACTTGTGAGAACTTTGTCACTCCGGTAAGAAATACAAATCGCAGATAGCGGTCGGCACTTTTTAGCACTCCGTAGAAGGCTTTCAATGTCTGGCGGTAATCGTCGAGAAGTTCCAAATTGTTGATAGCTTGCAAAAGCGGCTTATCATACTCATCCACCAATACCACTACTTGTTGACCTGTTTGTTCGCATGCTCGGCGAATAACACCCCCGAATCGTGAAGAAAGGGTTCTCTCGTCAATCCCTTTCCCGTATTTAAGTTCCCATTGAGTCAGATGATTACTAAGAATTTCATTTAACTTCTCCGGTTTATCATATTTTTCTGCGTTCAAATCAATATGTAAAACCGGATACTCCTTCCATTCAGTTTCCATTTTCTCAATGGCAAGACCTTCAAACAATTCTTTTTTACCTAAAAAATCGGCATAAGGCGCAAAGAAAAGCAAAGTTCTACATAAATAAATGCAGGTCAGCATCTTGTATGCAGAGCGGGTGGAAACGGACTCCGGCATAAAATGCCTGAAAACACCCCTTTCGGACAAAGTTCGGCTACTAAACAGCTACCGGTTCCAAAACGGGGTATATACAGCATAACAAGTTCTGTTTCATTGCTTTGCCTTGTTTTGCATAGCTCTTGGTAAGAAATAAGTAACTACCTTTAGAAACGAAAATTTTAGAGTTATGGAAACAAAGAGAAGTACGTTTGCGACCTCGTTCTACATCAAGAGATCCGCAGTGAGAAACCGGGACGGAAAAGCCCCCATCATGGTGAAAATCTCCGTTGACGGCGATGACAAGGCAGTGGGAACCAAGCTGTTCGTCACCCCCGACCTCTGGGAGAACGGCAAGGCGAAAGGCAAGTCCGCCGAGGCAAACGAGATAAACGGGCAACTGAAGGAGGTCTCCGCCCGGCTCACCAACCACTACCACCGCATCCTCCGGGAAGAGGATTTCGTCACCGCCGAGAAGCTGCGCAACGCCTTCCTCGGTGTCGGCGTGATGGAGAACTGCATCCTCAAAGACTTCGGGAACATGAACCGGGAGTTTGAGGCGATGGTCGAGAAAGGGCAGCGAGCCAAGTCCACCTACAACAAGTATCTGGCTGTTTACAACCATTTCAAGACCTTCCTTTGGGAGAAGAAGAAGCGCACCGACATGGCTTACAAGGAGCTGACCAAGGAGATCATCACCGATTTCGACAAGTACCTGCGGGTGGAGAAGGGATTGAGCGCCAACACCCTCTGGATATACACCATGCCCCTGCTCAGCCTGACCGACAAGGCGTGGCGGCGTGGAATCGTCCGCACCGACCCCTTCGGCGAGTACAGCCTTGAGATGCAGGAGACCGACCGGGGCTATCTCACGGAAGAGGAGCTGCGCACCTTGGCTAACGCCGTGTTCGTCAAGAAACAGACCAGCCTCGTGCGGGACATGTTCCTCTTCGGGTGTTTCACCGGGCTTAGCTACATTGACATAAAGACGCTCACCCATGACAAGATACAGCGCATGGACTTCGACGGCGAGGAATGGATCATCACCCGGCGCACCAAGACCCGTGTGTCGAGCAACGTCCCCCTTATGGAGATTGCCAAGGAGCTGATAGAACGTTACAAAGGGCTTGCCGGAGGCGACCTCGTGTTTCCCATGCCCAGCAACAGCGTGTGCAACAGGCACCTCAAACAGATAGCCAAAGCCTGCGGCATCCACAAGGAGATCGGCTTCCACCTAAGCCGCCACACCTTCGCCACGACCATCTATCTCTGCAACGGCGGCACCATCGAGGCGCTCTCCAAGATACTCGGGCACAAGCACATTTCCACGACCCAGATCTACGCCGAGGTGACCAACAGGATGGTAAGCTCCGATTTCCGGGCGATCTCCGGCAACCTCGCCGCCATGCAGCGGAGCGTGCTGGAGAAGAAGGACAGGAAACAGGACGGGAAGCGGGTGCGCCGCTCCCTCCGGGAAACGGCTTGACGCCTTCCCCCGGTGCAGAATGCGGCAAAGGCAGGAACTTCCGATGCGGTGTCCCTGCCTTTGCTGCATTTCCCGATGCACACCCCCGTGCGTTTATGTTGGACTTTTCCCCCGTTTGCGCTTTGGGCGCATGTCCACGTAGTTCTCCTCCAGCATACGCAGCAGATCCGACTGGCGGTAGAGCGTCTTGCCCGGCAGCGATATGTACGGGATCAGCCGTTGCGTGCGGTAATCCTGCAACGTTCTCGGCGTGATGTGCAGCAGCCTGCACACGTCCTCGCCCGTGAGATAGACCTCGCCGTTCATCGCCGGGCGGAAGTGCGCCGTCACCGTGTCGATGTACCTCATTCCCTCTTCCAACGCCTCGAAGTACGCCCGTACCTCTTCCGTGTCCCTTGTGATCACTTCCATCTCACTCGTCCTCCGTCATTTCCCGGCTCATGGCTTCCACGAACGCCTCCACGTCCTCCGTCCGGTAGTAAATCTTGTGGTTGATCTGGCTGTACGGCAGCAGCCCCCGGTCACGGTAGGTCTGCAACGTCCGCTTGCTGATGCCCAGTTTCTCACACACGTCCGCCCCGTCCATCCAGTTCATCTTTTCGGGCGGGCGGTAGCGGGCGCAAAGCTCCCTCACGTGCTGCGAGAAGCTGCCGAACCGTTCCTTCATCTCCTCGAAGGTCTTTTTCTCGATGCTTACTATTTCCATTGTCCCGATACGTTTTTATTGTTATACTTCCCTGCAAATATACCGGTCTGTATATGTCCGTGTATCAAAACCGTACCGCTTGTCCTCGTTTTGCTTCACGTTTGTAGCCTTGTCACGTTCCGGGCGGTGAAAAGCAGGGAGAAGCTCTACATATCCGCACGCCCTTCCGCATATTTTCCGCCCCTTCCGTTTGCCGTGTGCCGGACATTTCGCATATTTGTAACCGACCAAACATCATCACTATGGACGAGGCTGTCTTTATCGCTTAATACACCTTCCTTGCCACTCCTGCGGTCATCGAGGAGGAGAGCCGCATCTTGGGCAAGATCGCACGCCGCCTGCGTTGCGAGTACGTCATCCGTTTCGAGGACGACGGCAAGTTCTATTTCCTGCTGGAGACCCGTTCCGGCTACGAGGAGCATTTCGCCCGGTGCGGCTGGTACGTCGTCAGCCAGACCGACTTCAACAGCCGCCTGACCATCGGCATGGGCTTGTACGAGAGCGGGAACTTGGCGGGCTTCATGTACAGGCTCGATTCCGGCAGCCGTATCCGGGCGATTCAGGAGAACAGGCATCGTGCCGCTTGGATTATAAATTAAGCGTTATTTATTCCTAAATATCAGCACTTTCTGAAATTTTGGCTTTGCATCCATCACGCTTTTAGTCCTTAAAAACTGTCTGCTGTTGTCCGGTGTCTGTCTGCCAACATCTTGGGTTCAGATGTCCGCATTATTTTTGGATTATGCAAATCATTGAAAATAAACATTCTAAGGTTAGTGCAAGGTGCAAGCTATATATAGATATATACTTGTACCTTGCACTAAATTTCAATATTTATTTTTCCGTCTATTTTCCATTATCGTTTCAAAATTTTCTTGCCCCCATTGTTTCAACTGCTCTAAATAAGGGATTAAAGTTTCTCCAAATTCAGATACATAATATTCCACTTTGGGTGGAACTGTGGGATATATTTTTCTATTTACCAATCCGTCCGTTACCAATGACCGCAAAACAGTAGATAGCATCTTTTCCGATATAGAGGGGATTGTTTTGTATAGTTCATTGAAACGTATTACTTCATTCTCATGTAGCTTCAATAAGACAACTAAAGCCCATTTGTCACCCAGCCATTCCAGTATAGGGGAAGCAGAACAATAATCGTAATCTAACTTTTTTCTCATTTTTCTTTTATCCAACAAATTGATATACAGGAAAACTAACCTAAATGTAAGTTACTGATAACCAAGACAGTTCTTCTTTTTTTTAAAGAGACCTATTAACTTTGCTGTCGCAAAAATAAATGTTATGGACTATAAAAGCAAAACGGCAAACGACAAAGAAATATCCATCTATTATTTCTCCGCCACAGGCAACAGCCTGAAATTGTCGCAGGATATTGCGGCGGCTTTTGGAGGAGCCGGGCTGTTCAGAATGACACCGTCAGCTGGAATCACCGCATCGGACTCCCGAATCGTAGGTTTTATATTCCCCGTATATATGGGCGGACTGCCCGGCATTGTCCGCCGGTTCTTGGAAAGTTATCCGTTCAGGAAAGGCGTGTACTATTTCTCCATAGGCACATATTACACGTACAAGGGCTGTGCGGTGTCCGTTGTGGACAAAATCATGTCCGGCAAAGGCGTGCGTCTGGACTATGGCTACAACCTGCCCACCGTAGGGAACTGCCTGAAGGAATACGAGGTATCTTCAGTAAGGAGGACGAAGATACTGGAACGGGCGGAGCTTTACACTTCACGAATAATCGACGACTTGAAAAAAGGCAAACGGAAAAAGCCTTTCCCGTATTGCAGGTTATCGGATCTGTTGCACAAAGGGCTGTTCAATGCCTTTTTCAGTCGCTCGCACTTGAACTTCTCCTTGGAAAATGGTTGTATGGGATGTGGTGTCTGCGAACGTGTATGTCCCGTGAACAATATTACGCTGAAAAACGGAGTGCCCCGGTGGGGAATCGGTTGCGAGGCTTGCCATGCTTGCGTACACTGGTGTCCCCGGAATGTCATTCAGATCGGGAAGTCCAAAGGGCGGCTGCAATACCATCATCCAGCTGTAAAAAGAACGATGCTGTACCGTGTGGAATGACGGGTTCCTATGCTGCGTATCCAGAGATTCCGGTCTGTTTCCCGTTTGTAGGATTCCACCGGAACCAGCCCGTTCTTGCGTTGTTCATGCCGACAGGTCATAGAAACGATATGGATGACCTTACGCATCCTTGCCATCATCTGGAAGAATCGGCGCATGTATTGGAATATCCTCATGCGTCCCTCTTTGCAGGTTATCGTGAATGGTCTAACTCGATGTACCAGCCTTCCTTGACAGGCTTGTACAACGTGGTGTCGTTGTACGTCCTGCGGTAGATCTCGTTCAGGTCGCCGTGTTCGGTGATACGGATGTTCCGGCGGCTTCTCAATCCGGGATCGTAAACGAAACTCTTGGATGTTCCTGCGTCCACGATGCCGTGGGAATAGTACGGCATAACGAGGCTCACATATACCGAATCCGCCGTTTCCCATTCCCTGCGGTCAACAAGGACAAGACCGCATCCAATCTCTGACAACAAGGAATCGAGCTGTATTCGGTCTGGCTTCAGCAGCCCATATACCGGGAGGTCTTCTTCGTCATTCGTTTCATGGGATGTATCGCTTTGCTCTGTTGAATCAAGTATAATGACCTCTTCCGGAGAAAGCGGCGGGTAGTGGAAACTGCCTTCTGAACTCTCTGACATGATTTCGTACACCTTGCGGAACGCCGCCTCGTGCGTGGTAAAGTGGCGTATCATTTCCTCGTCGCTCGGTGGCATGGGCGGCTCTCCGCAACTTGCGGCAAACAGGCTTGCTAAAAGCAGGATTATGGCGAATGTTCTCATATTTTTATGTAGATGATGCTTGGCAGCGTTTCGCTTTAAGCGGCAGTGCTGTTTGTTATCTAAATCTTAATGTATTTATTGGCAAAATCAAGGCACTATTTCGTAAACGGTTCGCTCATTGTTCCTGAAAATGGTATGCTCAATCTGGCTTCCGACCTTTACGATACTGTCTATGTCAGCATGGACTTTCAGGCTAAGGACGGGAGCGTATTTCAGATGTTCGTAATCGACCGGAGTATTGTTATAGGTTGTTTCGACAATAGGATAATTATGTTCCTTTGCGAACTGTTTCAAGGTATCTATGTAGGGAAGCTGCTCTTTACCCATGGCTTCAAAATCTATGTAAAACTTTCCGTTCTCCAGCACAAAGTAGATGCAGTCCACACCATTGGAACAAATACCTATAAAGTCATAATCAGTATTTCCTGCCTGCACGTTTCTCAATACATCCGGCAGTTTGTCTATCGTAATCCGGGCAGCAACCGGGATATTGGAGTTTATACCGTCGTTTTGCGTCACTCGTTTATTCCCATGCCCGCAACTCAATAAACTTAAGATAGAAGTAAATATTCCCATAATTTTTAAGTATCTCATAGTTTTATGCTTATTATTAAATAGATAACATGTAATTATATACGTTTTCCGCTGTATATCTTCGTTCAATTACAAATATATATCATAAGGGCGAAACTTCGGAATATTCGGTCTTCCTTTTTTCTATGGTATGCTTAAAAGCAGTTTTTGCGAGTGATTGTTTGGGCGTTCCCCTTCGGGTCGGGCTTTCCGTTGCAAGTCCTCGCTATGCTGTGGGCTTTCCCCTGCAATCCCTAACGTGGGTGAAAGGGCTTTCACAGTCTTGCGCTTACACCTTGGCGCACGGGCTGTCCCGTCCCGGCGTCCGTTTCCGACCATTCCGGCAGGCTGCATGGCCGAAGCCGACATCGGGGCGGAAGGACAAACGGAACACGTCCGTGCCGTCACACGGAATGAAGTTCATCATCGGCATATCCCTTGCCAGACCATCGCTTTCGAGGATGAACGGGAATAGCTATTTCACTTTTGCGGTAATTTCATCTATCAGGTTTGTAATTTTCTCAATGGAATACTTTTCTATCAATCTTCTGGTTGCCGCTTCTGTCTTTAATTTCTCATTGATTAATTTTAGTTGGGGCAGATCCGATTGACAGCATTCGTTCAAGTATTCTATTTCAGTGCCATAGGAGGTATATTTATAACGAGACTGCAAAAAATGCAGAAAGGTGTTGCGTGATTCGTTAGACAATCCCAAAATACTTTTTGAAACCTTGTCCGCATCAGCCTCTTGGAATATTGAAGTATCCCTATAAAGACGCTGTTTGACCGGGATTGCATCATTCAATGCCAGATTCAGGCGTTCGCAAGTTTCATCCGTCAGATTTTCCAGCATGGCAGACACTTTATTAGGACATTTCTCAAATCTTTGCTCGAATAGTTTTTGAAAATACGCAACCAGTACATTCAAAATTCGATCTGAACCAATATTAGAATGATTCCTTCTTGTACCCGCATGTACCTTTGAGCTACAATTCAACAAACCCTCCATGTCGTTGATACCTTCCATCAGCCTGTCTATGGAGTGCTTGCCTTGGGCAATGATGTCTTCCTCGGATATGTGAACAAGGTTGTCGCTATATAAAACCGATAGTATAGATATAATGACAAACAATTCTTTTAGATCAACGCTTTTATCCGCAAAGTAATACCGTACCGTTTCCTCGTAATGTTTCTCGTATTCTTCGTTATCCAGTCTCCAATAATCATACAGATAGTCCCAACTATTCAAACTTGCGTCTTCGGCAGCAAAGTATTGCTGCAAATAGGTTGTGTCAAAATACCCGCTTTCCAGATAGCAGACAATTTCATTGACGATAAAATCACTGAAAATATCCAACCGCTTGCCTATCTCTATAAAATGGTATTTGGAGAGGATTTTTTCACGCTCCTCATTTTTCTCTTTATCTGGGAACATATTGTACAGGCTGTTGAACAGGCTCGCAATTTCGGTATTTCCACCCTTATACTCGCAGTAAACGGCGACAAAATTTGCCAATAGTGATGTTATGATAAGTTTGTATTTGGGAGATTCATGATAATGTTCCGGCAAAGCCATGATTATCCTGTGGTAATCGTTCAGACATTGCCGAAGGACTCTTAAATTATCGAATTTAGAGGCGTGGAATATCTTGATTATAAGCTCTTTGTTCTCAGATAAGAGGTTTCTGTTGTTGGCGGATATTTCGCCAATGAAAAAATCGAGTGTCTCCTCTATATTCACTTTAATCTCGAAAGTGCGCCCGATGGTCTTTTCCTTGAAATCCTTGAATTTCAAATTAGATTTTTCGCCCTCTTTTTCGGAAATCTTGTTCTCATCGCCAATGATGATGACCTTGCATTTACAATGTTCCGAAAAGTAATTGATGTATCCCAACAAGGTTTCCAGTTTTACATCACATCTTTCAAGGTCGTCAAAAATCAGAATCTTGTTTCCTTTTATTTCGGAATTTTCTTCTTTCAACAACAAAATGGAGTCCAAGTCACAGGTTACACTTCCTTCATCCTTGCCGTCACCGTCATATCGTATTTCAAAGCGATTTTCGAAGCGG
>NZ_GG774832.1:25911-39956 GCF_000163675.1 Bacteroides sp. D22
CGAAAAGTAATTGATGTATCCCAACAAGGTTTCCAGTTTTACATCACATCTTTCAAGGTCGTCAAAAATCAGAATCTTGTTTCCTTTTATTTCGGAATTTTCTTCTTTCAACAACAAAATGGAGTCCAAGTCACAGGTTACACTTCCTTCATCCTTGCCGTCACCGTCAATATCGTATTTCAAAGCGATTTTCGAAGCGGCTTTTAATATATTCTTGGCAAGTTTCATTCCCTTGCTGTACAACCACGGGGATATTTCCTTGTTGATTTGTTCTGTGATTTGCTGGGTAGTGGTCAAACCGTATAAAGACACATAAATAGGCTGCCATTTTAACTTGTCCGCATCTCTGTTATTTTTCAGTTGCTCCATCCATTGGCGGATGAAAAACGTTTTGCCGCATCCCCAAGCGCCTCGCAACATGATGGTATATTGCGGATCGGGTATTTCCGCATATTCATTTAAAAAGGTGAGTATGTTTCTATTCATAACCATGTTCATTAGAGGTTTCAAAGTTACGGAAAAGAGTCGTAATGTTCGGCAACCTTCCGCTTGTTCAGTCGGCTTGCTGTTTGTTATAATCAATCATATCACCGAAAAATCATTAATAGGCTTATAAGAGTATTTCACCCTAAAGCCTTCATCATCCCAGTTTCGGGCGGCGATAATCGCATGTGTCAAATCCAGCCGATATGTTTTAAGGCATGATTTGATTGCGGATACAGCCCGTTCTTCCTCCACGACTATACAATAAATATTCAATTTGCCGTTATCTATTGCAAAACTTTCGACTACACCTATACCTCGCCAGCCCAAATGTTCTTTTAGATACTCTGAAACTTTGTCTTTTAACCATTTATCCCGTTTGTTTCCATCCTTGCTTTTCAATAGATATTGAACTACTATCGTACATAATTGATTTTCGGACAACTTTGTATATCCTTCACTCGCACATACATTACTAAAATCCTGTAAACGTATAGCTGCTTCTTTCTCTGTCATACTTGTTTTCGCAATAGTTCCAACATATCCAACTTTTCCAGAATGCTCAATTAGAACCTTATCGGCATTTTCATACCACATTTCCTTGTAGTATAGACCTTTTGTTTCAATTTGTTTATATAGCGTTATCATGATATGATTGGTTATAATGTTTTGTAGCGTTCCGCTTTAAATGTTTCATCTGTTTGTCAGCAATCTTGTTTTTTTACCATATACCAACTTCACAAATACCCTTGAATCTATCTAATACCATTCCGTTTTTTTTATCACTTCCCAAATTTACACTTATATGCTTGAGGTTAGGAAGATTTTCAGGAATTATATTATCCAATACATCAAAAGGCAATTGTAATAGTAAGTTTTTTAAATTCTCGTGATATAAAGGAAAACTTTGTAACCGTTTCATATTGGCAAGAGACATACCGGTTAAAGAATGAAGGCTGCTTAAATCCGGCATTTCTTCAACATTGCTAAGTCCGTCTAAACCAATAGATCTTAGTTCTTTCAAGTCCAATAAAAAATTAAGATTCAATATTTTCGGAGAACGGTATATATCTATGCTTCTTAAATTTGGTGCCTTAATACCTAAATGTGTCCCATCCTTTAAATTAAAACAAGTTAATGTTTCCAAGTTTGGTAAGCAGGACAACATGTTCGAATCTAACCCTTTTATTTTTAATCGTTTCAGTCTGTTCAGCTTGTTCAATGTAGGATATTGATATTTCGTTATAGGATAAAAACTCATACAGAGTTCTTCCAGTTTCTCCAATGAAACAAGTTCGTCAATACAGAGTTTATTATCATATAGTGCATCAATAACTATACTCCTCAAATTTCTGAATATTGAAATTCCTTCAATTGTTTTCAGAATATTCTCGGTGTAATTATACGATTCAACTCCTATTATATTGTCACTTATACATTCAAAATAGGAGAAAGCAATCAGATTGTTGTTATTTGAACGCATTACCAATGTTACTTCTGTCGTTTCATTGATTATAGCTTCTTTTAGAAGTTTCAATTTCTCTATGTCAGGTTGTTCTTCTATCAACAATCGCAACTTATTATCTTCATTCTTTAATCCGATAATCTGTTCTTCTGTATATTGATTTAATTTTTCAATGAACATATAATTTGTATTTACAGGGTTGCTAATGTTTGTCAGCGTTCTGCTTTAAGCGGTAGTGCTGTTTGTTAGTGATTCATTTATGTTCTCAATTTCCATATCAAGAAAGGTTACATACCATTCTATAAATGATATTCTTTGCCCATCTTTTAATTTCGGTACAAGTCCACTATAATCAGCTCGTCCATCAAACCAAATATGTCCTTTTTCATTTCCATTCACCACCAATAGAAATGTACATCCATGTCCGAAATGACTTATTTGCAGACAGCCTGCAATATGTGCGGTACTAATATACGCATTAACAATTTCCGTTTCCGGGTATCCCTCGTTCCAATTAAAGGAGGTTATCCATTCTTCATTCCAACTATCTTGATATGGGAATTTTTCATTCAAGGAAATATTAGGTTTGTCTCTTAATTTGAAATCAACAATAGCTTTATCAAGAGGCAATAATCCATATCCCGGTCCAAAACCTCCATTTCCTATTTCAGAAATAAAAGTTCTGTAATCATCAGGAAGAGTTATACAATGTTTATGCTCAAACTCCTTAATATCTTCTTCAGATAGACAAGGATTATAAGATACCTCTTGTTCCTTTACTCCAAAAGATGCAAATTCTTTATGGCGTCTTATGAAAGCCAATTTTTCTAATATTTCCTTTTTTTGATTCATAATCACTAACATGTAATTATCTACATTTTCCGCTATTATCTTCGCTCAATTACAAATATATATCATAAGGGCAAAACTTCGGAATATTCGGTCTTCCTTTTTTCAAGGTATGCTTAAAAGCAGTTCTGCGGGTGGTTGTTTGGGCGTTCCCCTTCGGGTCGGGCTTTCTGCTGCAAGTCCTCGCTATGCTGTGGGCTTTCCCCTGCAATCCCTAACGTGGGTGAAAGGGCTTTCACTGTCTTGCGCTTGCACCTTGGCGCACGGGCTGTCCCGTCCCGGCGTCCGTTTCCGACCATTCCGGCAGGCTGCATGGCCGAAGCCGGACATCGGGGCGGAAGGACAAACGGAACACGTCCGTCCGTGCCGCCCGAAAGAGTTCCCCGGCGTTTGTCCGGCAGCCGGAAGCTGACCGTCCTCCCATATACTTCTCCCGCCCGTATCTCCTTGCCTTGGGAAACGGGCGTTCCCGGCTCTCCGGAAGGCTTCTTTTTCCCGCACCCGGCAAGTAACTTACCATTGAATGGAATAGACTGACAGGGCATTTTTCCCTAAGCTGATTGGAAAAACATTGACGAAGGTAGGCGGAGGTGAAAGCAAATCCGCAAAAAATGCCAAATCTCCACCCTGCGGGTAGTATTTACCATTTTTTCAGATGGTTGCAATTCACCTTTTCCGCTATCAATGATGGTCAATGTTCTTCCCAATCAGCCAAGGGAAAAAAATTGGTTGGGGCGACAAGCGATGAAAACAGAGTAATAACGATTAAAATTTGTGAGTTATGGCAACAACGAACAACACTATCGAAAAGATTGCACCGATGTTCACCGATTTGTTAATCAAGAAAATCGAGTGCTTGAAAACGGATTGGCAAAAACCGTGGATTGCGAGCCTTGAACAAGGTTTGCCCCGCAACATCAGAGGGACGGTCTATAACGGCGGAAATGTCTTGATGTTATTGTTCTACACCGAGTTTATGAAATTCACTTTGCCCGTGTTCCTCACGTTCAACCAAGCGAAGGAAGAGGATTTAAGTGTTTGCAAGGGCGCACGCTCGTTTCCCGTCTATTATTGGTTTAAGTTCGTGGTACACAAGGAAACGAAAAAGACAATCAAGTACGAGGAATACCGCAAGCTGCCCGCAACCGAGCAGGAAAATTACAAGGTCATCCCGCAGATGAAGTATTACAATGTCTTCAACATCGACCAGACCGATTTTGCCGAAAAGCAGCCCGAACGCTACGAGCGTATGAAAAAGGGGGAGCAACCCGAAGACTATTCGGACGGGATGATTTACGAGGCGTTGGACGAGCTTGTCTATCTGCAAAATTGGTATTGCCCTATCAAGGTGCAGTATTCGGACAGTGCCTACTATTCGCCCTCTTCCGACCATATCGTTTGCCCGCAGCGTGAGCAGTTCCCGCAGGGAGCGGAATATTACGGCACACTTCTGCACGAGATGGCGCACAGCACGGGAAGCCCCCAACGGCTGAACCGCACGTTCGGCAGCTTCTTCGGGGATGCGCTCTATGCCCGTGAGGAACTTGTCGCCGAACTTACCGCAGCCCTTTGCGGTGCGTTCTTCGGCTACGCAGCCGCACCGCAGGAGAACAACGCCGCCTATCTGAAACACTGGCTCACCAAGCTAAGGGAAGAACCCGCCTTTTTGGTGGAGATATTGGGGGACGTGAACAAGGCGGCGAAGATGATTGCCGACAAGGTAACCGAACCGATAAACGAACCCGCAGCAGCCTAAGCGGGACAGCAAAGGAACAAGAGTATAAACCAACGGGCGGAGCAGTCCGCCCCACTAAAGACATAAGACGATGAAAACATTATCGGAAAAGGAATTTAACGGGTTAAACATAAAAGCTATGTTTACCGAGAAGGTGGAACAGGCAAAAAAAGAACTGTCTCCACTCATGCAGGAGGTAAGGAAGTACATACCCCAAGCGGAATACGGCTACCACGTGGTAAGCGGTGAATACCCCGCATTTTACGGCGTGCGCATAGAGTTCACGTACAACGGCATCCGTTTCCATGTGTACAAGATAAACAAAGAGAACAAATACAGGATAGCCACCGACATGGAGCATTTTGAGTATGTCAACCGCTACGACATCGAAAGGGCGGGTAACCAATATGAAAAACCGTGCAATATCGGCGTGTTCACCGCCAAGAAAATAAACGATTGGATAAACTACTGCACGCAGATATACAGGCAGGTGGAGCAGGAAAATGCGGAGAACTCGAAAAAAGTAGCCGACTTCTTGAAAAGTATCGAGAACGAACCCGTAAGATGGGAAGGGAGAAACCGTTCAAAAGGGACGATAACCCGCAACGGCTTGCGCTTCACGTTCTACATAGAGGAAGGACACCTCTCTTTTGAACTGTCCCTAAGTTATCGGGGAACGGCTGATTATGACACTTTCCGGCTGATAGCCGATAACCGCTATATCCCGAAAGGGAACTGTTAAAGAACCACGGGTGGAGCAATCCGCCCGACAATACCCAAGAACATGAAAACGACACCCGTTTACAAACTGATATATCGCTTAATCCTTTGGGCTTCGGTGGTTTATTTCCTCACCACCGCCGCAGGGCGGTTTTTCGCCTTGTCGCTTGTCGTGGCTCTGTTTTACTTCGTGGCACGGCTTGTTTTCGCCCTTGCGTGGCGGCTGTTTGTCGGCTTCGTGTTCGTACTGATAATCATTCTTTTAATATTCTAATATTTACCGATATGGAAACAAGGACATTGACAGAAAACGGAACACCCGTTAGCAAGGAAAAGACGGTAGCCTTTTCGGGACACCGCACCAACCGTATAGCCAAGTTCACGGCAGACCGTGAGAAACTCTTCAGGGAGGTGGCGTTCGATACATTTGTAGCCATCGAGAGTTATTGCATCAAAAAAGGCTACGACACCTTTTTGTCGGGAATGTGCGAGGGCTTCGACCTTATCGCAGCAGAGGAAGTCTTGAACCTCAAAAAGGAATACCCGCATATCCGGCTGAAATGCGTTGTCCCCTTCAAGGGACAAGCCGAACGGTACACCCAAGCCGACAAGCGGCGTTATGACACCATTTTGGCGCAAGCCGATGAAGTGGTAACCTTGCAGGACGGATATACCGAGGGCTGTTTCTTACGCCGTAACGACTACCTTTTGGAAAACTCCGCTTTTCTGATGGTCTATTACGATGCGGTAGCCGTGGGCGGTACGTTCTACACCCTCAAACGGGCGGTAGAGCAAAAGAAGAAGTTCGCGAACGTATGCTATAACCGCAGGTAGCCCGCAAGGGCGGATTTTCCGCCCGCTACTTTCTTTCGTGAGCCGGAGCGGGGAAAGAAAGATAGCAAAGAAACCGATTGCCCGAACGGGACGGTTTGTCAAAAATCAAAAAGAACAATTAGAAACAATTAACTTAAAAATAACGGATTATGAAGACAAAAGCAAATCAATCAGCAGCAGAGAGAAACATCACGATGGTAGCGTTGGCAGACATTCAGCCGAGCGGTTTCAACCCACGCAAACGCTTCGATGAAACGAGCCTTTACGAGCTTGCAGAGAGCATCAAGCGGCAGGGCGTGTTGCAGCCCATCACCGTGCGACCCATTGGCGGGACAGACCGTTACGGGATTGTTTTCGGGGAACGCCGTTACCGTGCGTCCGTCATTGCGGGCAGGGACGAAATTCCGGCAATCGTAACCGAGTTGTCGGACGAGGAAGCCGAGGAAATGGCGATTACCGAGAACTTGCAGCGCAAGGACGTGACACCCGTGGAGGAAGCCGCAGCCTATCAGCGGCTTATCGAGAGCGGACGCCACACCGTGCAGACCTTGGCGCAACTCTTCGGAAAGAACGAGAACTACATCCGCACACGGCTGAAATTCACCGCCCTTATCCCCGAAATCGCCGCCCTCTTGGATGCGGATGAAATCACCATCAGCGTGGCGGCTGAAATCTGCCGATACGGGGAGGACATTCAAAAGGAAGTGTACGAGAAGCATTTGCAGGACGAGGGAACGTATAACAGTTGGCGGGGACTGAAAGCCACCGATGTCGCAAGGCGCATCGAACAGAACTTCACCACCGACCTGCAATACTACCGCTTCGACAAGACCGAGTGCGCCACGTGCGCACACAACACCAATAACTTGCTGTTGTTCCGTGACGGCGGGTGCGGGCATTGCGCCAACCGCACGTGCCTCGCTGAAATGAACGCCTCTTTCCTCATGGAGCGAGCCGTGCAAATCATGCGGAACCAGCCGGAGGTGTCGCTCTGCCGTGACCGCTACACCGCCAACGAGACGGTGGTAGAACGGCTAACCGCTTCGGGCTACGAGGTGGAGACCCTTGACAGGTACACCGCCTTTCCAAACTGCCCCAAAGAACCCAAAGCCGAAAATTTCAACGACCCCGAACGCTACGGGGAAGCCCGTACCCGCTACGAGCAGCAATGGGCGGACTACATGGAGCAGGAGGAGGAAATCACCCGCAGGAGCGGAGCGGGGGAAATCACCGTCTATGCCAAAATCGGGCAGAAGGAGATTACATTCTGTTACGTGGAGAACGTGACAGAGACCGGGACGGCGGACGGAACGCCCGCACCCGCACCGCTCTCACCCGTGGAGAAACTGGAGAAGCAGGACGAGCGCAACAAGGAAATCGCACTCGAACGCACGGTGGAGGACACCAAGAGACAGATTCTCGAAGCCGACATCACGGGCGGCAAGTTCAGTGCGGACGAAGATACCATGTTGTACTTCTTCCTTCTGTCCTCGCTCCGGAAGGAACACTTCGCAGCCGTGGGGATTGCGGAAGACAAGCCGTATATCACGGACGAGGACAAGATGGGGATTATCGGAAACCTCACCGTGAGGATGAAGACCATCATCCGCAGGGACTTCCTTGTAGCCAACTTCAAGGGAGCGTGCGGGAACAACACCGTGGCGACCCTCTTGCTTGACTTCGCACGCAGGCACATGCCGGAGGAACTCGCCAACATCGAAAGGGAATACAACGGGGTGTACGAGAAGCGTCACCAGCGCATCGAGGAAAAGAAAGCCGTCCTCTTGGTACAGGAACGGGCAAGGGAGCGCAAGGTAACGCAACCCGAGGAACAACCGCAACCCGAAGAGATTGCAGCCTAAGGACAAAGGGCAGGGCGGAGAAATCCGCCCGCTACTTTCTTTCGTGAGCCGTGGCGAAAAAGAAAGATAGCAAAGGAACCGATTTTTAAACTTTCAAATTTTCAAACTTATGCGAACCGTACAGAGAACCTATACACTATTCGGCATTGCGGAACTGGAGGACGAAGTCCGTCAGAGAGCCTATACCGACTGGCTTGCCAAGGGAAACGATTACCCGTATGCTTCCGAGAACTGCGACACGCTCGAAGCCTTCTGCAATCTTTTCCGCATTGCCTGCACCAATTACCGTTACGACAGTTGTACATACTATTACCGTTTCTATACCAAGCACGAGACGGACACGGAGGAACTTTCGGGCGTCCGCTTGCTGGCTTACCTCTATAACAACTTCCATGCGGAGTTGTACAAGCCCAAGGTCTATTGGACGAAAGACCGCAAGAAAAGACGCAGGAGCCGTATCTCCGTCACTTGCGAATGTCCCTTCACGGGCGTTGTGTCGGACGAAATCATCTTGCAGCCCTTCATGGACTTCATGCGCTCGCCCGACAGCAGGAATTTCAAGGAACTCATGCATGACTGTCTGGAAAACTTCTTCCGCTCGTGCCGAGACGATTGCGAGTATTGCGAGAGCGAGGAATATTTCACGGACGAGAGCCACAAGAATAATTGGGAATACCTTATCGACGGGACACTTTTCAAGGAAACGGCATGAAGCGGGAAATCAGACAGAACGGGAAAACCGTCCTTTACAGCGAGGACGGTCATAGCATCCCCATGATATTCAACAACCTTGTCGGAAAGAACCTCAAAGGCAGGGAGTATTCGGACTATATCGCTTTCGTAGCCATTCCCGACATGGGGTTTACCTACGGGAAGATAGAGTATTATTCGGACGGAAACCTAATCGCAACGGGGGAAATCAAGCCATAACATCCCCCCTCTGTGTTTCATCGCCGGAAGTCCGGGACGGGTAGCGATCCGCCCGGACTTCTTTTTTTACCCGCCCGTGGCAACCCCGACCACCCCGACATTTCGGACGCACTTCTTTTTCTTTCGGTGAGCCGTGGGCGGGAAAAGAGAAAGAAGCAAAAAGAAACCCCTTGACCCACCGGATTTTTTAGCCAAGCTCCACACTCATTTTTTAGCAAATCTACGGGGAAAAACGGACAAGTGGCAAGGCTGAACCTGACGGTTTTGCGCGCAATCTCCACACCTTCGGGTCGTATTCCACGCAAAAGCCTTGCATGAAGTCCGTTCTTTCCCCGTACCCCAAAGCAAAAAATAAATGTTTCACTTTTAATTTTTTGCATTATGAATACACTGTCTTTCCCTCAAATCACCGTAAGTTACAAGGACGCTGACGCATCCAAGAGAGTTAAATCCACTCTTCCAAGGAGTCTTACGACATCCTCAAGACCTTCTACGAGGACTGTATGCAGCACCACGAGGAGTGCTGGGCGATGTACCTGAACGGCATAGGCAGGCTGCTGGGCGTCTCGTGCGTCTCACGCAGCGGCATGAACAGCACGGTGGTGGACATACGCATCGTCCTCCAGACGGCTCTCGTCTCCCACGCCTCGGGAATCATCCTCTCGCATAACCACCCTTCCGGCTCGACCGTGGCGAGCACGCCGGACAACAACCTGACCAGCCAGTTGAAGAAAGGCTGCGAGGCAATCGGCGTACAGCTTTTGGACCACATCATACTGACCGAGGACGCCTATCTTAGCTACATGGACGAGGGGATGCTTTAAGCGTCCCCTTTTTTATTCGCCATCCGTTTCGCACTTCTTTTCTTTCGTGAGCGGGGCGGGAAAAGAACAAGAAGCAAAAGAAATCTATAGTAAACCATTATAATATATATCAAGAATTCAAATGGTAAGACCTTTCCTATGGTTGCTATCCACTAATATATTGACAATATGCAAATGATTATATGAATAGATTATCCATGACAGACGAAGCTCCTTTGCTGTCATAGATGCTTACTTTGTAGATAAGAAATGGATATTAGATTACCTTGAATATCAACTATTATATACAATTTCCTCCCTTTAATCTTTTTGTTATTGTCAATTCCATTTTTGTAATCTACGTAATGAGCTGCCTTCACGCTTTGGGAGTCAATGATATTCATGCTGGGACTCTCCTTGCAATCGGATATAATTCCGACATTAGGATGTAGATTATCAAGAAGTTCTTTAATCACAATCATTTCTATTTGCTAGAGAGTAATGCACACTTTTCCAAGGTGTGAAATCTTAGGGAAGCATACGCTGCTAACAACCTATTTTGAGAAGATAAAAAGAACTGCATCTACAATATACCGGAGGGAATATTTTCGTTTTTTCTTGTGGCTTAGTGATTTTTTCTATAACTTGCCATTGTTTATCAGTGAGATTGCTTGAATATTTTTACAACTCATTCGTTTTGAAACTATAAAGTTGTAAAAATGCTCTAATGAATCTACTGGTTTATAATGTTTTAGTTGGTTGCGTAAAGCTATTTTAATAACTTTTAATTAAGTTGTATTACAATGGACACATTAAGACTCAAAAATTATAGATGCTTCACCGATACTGGTGATATAGACTTTCGACCTATTAATTTTTTAGTAGGAAGTAATAGTAGTGGAAAGAGTTCATTTATTAAGATGTTCCCTTTGATAAAACAAAGTGTAGGTATTAAAAGGAATGGTGTTTTTCTTTGGTATGGTAATGAGGTTGACTTTAAGGATTTTGCCAATGTTATAAAAGAGGGACAGTCATTTCTAGAAATAGAATTTCTTGTAAAAAAGTTCCGTATTCCTCAAAGGGGATTTCTTAAAAGTATAGATGAAACAAATCTAAAAGTCAACATGAGATTATCTCAAAAAGATAAAGATTTTGACTATTTGGAATCTCTTACAATATCTTTTGAAGATCAGAAAATTAAAATTTATTACAATCCCAAACGCTCATCTGTAAAAATTGAAGTGAATGGAATTCCTACAGAGGAAGATTTTGATCGTGTAATTGCGACAGAAACAAATAGTTTATTACCAAGATTATTATTTATTTCCAAAAATGATATTGCTGATGATTATCCTATGTGGTGTGAGACTAAGTTAAGAGAGTTGCAATTTACAAGTTCTTTTTCTCAGTATAGAAAAATATCAAGATCTTTGAAATTAGGTAGTAAAGAAGATGTTGTCAATTATATTACAAAACAATTATCTGTTGAAGACAAAAATACTCATATTAATAAATTATGGTTGAATAATATTTACTTATTGCTACATATTAATAATATTATAGATGGTATAAATCTAAACCTATTAAGTCTTTCGAATAACATTTCTTATGTTGGTCCATTACGCGCTACGACACAAAGATATTATAGGTTTCAAAACTATGCAGTAGAAGAAATAGATTCTGATGGGAAAAACCTTGCAATGTATTTGTATAATCTTGACAAGGAATCATTAAATAACTTCAAAAATTGGACAAGGAGATTGTTCGGTTTTGAAGTAGAAGTGTCTTCTGTGAATGGAAACATGGAATTGATTATAAATGAAGAAGGAAAAGAAAAACACAATATGGTTGATGTTGGTTTTGGCTATACACAAATATTACCAATATTAGCAATAATTTGGAAGACATTGTACAAAGATTTTGCAATAACAAACTATAGTAGAACAACTGGTCGGAATCAATACATAGTTGCTATTGAACAACCAGAGTTGCATCTTCATCCTCGTTTACAGGGATTATTTGCATCAATGCTTGTTACAGTAATTAAAGAAGCAAAAGAACAAGGGAGAGATATTCGTTTCATTATAGAAACGCATAGTGAAATTATAATTAGTCGTATTGGTCAAATGATTGCTACTCATGAATTCAGTAACGAAGATATCAATGTTTTTATATTCAATGCCGCAAATGAAGGCATGCAAAATTATATAGAGAAATCATATTATTCTGAAGATGGACAACTAATAAATTGGCCTTACGGTTTCTTTTCTGATTATGTATTTGAAGATTGAATCTGATATAATTGAGGAAGCTCTTAGCAAAGACAATGAAGTTGCTATAGATGTTTTAAGACAAGCCGCTCTTGCTATTCGAAATGGTAAACACGCAATTATAATACAGTATGCTGATGTAGTTAAATTATTGAAACATAAAGGAGTGTTTTCTAGATATGAATTGGCAGCATTTGACAAAATTGGGAAAATATATACCCAATTAGGTTCATTAACTAGTAAAATGAAAGTAAAAGCTTTTGTAACATTCAGTAAACAGACCCAACGTTTGGAAAATAATATTTTTATAAATCCTATCGAAACAAGAGGATTTGAATTTTTTGAGGAAACACATTTACTTACAGAAAACCTTGAAGATGCTTTTTTCTTCAAAGCATTAACAGATTATTATCAAAGAAAAGAACGCATAAAAGCATGTACGATATGTTCATACAATTTAATGGGTGGAGGTAATACGACCAATAATGTTATTGAATATGAGAAAAAATTGAAACAACATTTTGTTTTTTCTGTGGCGGATAGTGATTTTCATTTTCAAGGTGATAATCATTTAGGAGAAACTGCAAAGAAAATCCAAGATAGTTTGGCTGACAATCCTTTTAATTGTGATTTTTATGTAATGAATAGAGTATGTGAAGTTGAAAATTTGATACCATATGAATGTTTATGGAAAAATAACAATTTGCGTAATCACTGCATTATAACGAATCATCGTAAATTTGATATGTCTTTTTTTGATATGAAAGATGGAGTACATATTCAATATCTTTATAGTGATACTGCTTTTAACTATTGGAAAAGTGAATTAGCTAATCATGTACTTGCTAATAAGTTTAAGCCTATTGACAAAGAGCGAAAAAGAAGAACAAAAGAATCTTTTAGAAAGAATTATAAAGATCAAGTTGTAATACAAGGATTTGGAGTACATATATTAGCGGAAAGCTTAAAACTATTACCTCAAATACATCCTGTTGTTACAGCAGAACATTTAACACCAAATCAAGAATATGAATGGTATGAAATAGGAAAACACATATTTAATTGGTGTTGTTGTTATAGTAAAATGATTGTGTAATTTTCAGATGTAACAGCCAATAGGTTTTTATAAGATATTTACAAAGACGCATCAAAACTAAAATGACTACTTTCAAAAGTTATAGATATGTAACTATAACAGTTAAAAGGGTTGTATCAAACTCTGTATTAAGTAATGATACAACCCTTTCTATAGTCTTTTAGGATGCTCAAATTTCAAATTATAAGTTCATCTTTTTAAAAATTGAATTTTGACACCTTTGTTGTAATTTTAGGACTATTTCTTTTCATTGTCCACATTGAACGAAAATTCCAGCTCGACCGCCTGACCGTCCGAGTCCTCCACCCAGACGGTGAAGCCGCTCTGTTCGTCCGACAACGGGGTGTAATAGAGCCGGAACGTCTCTTTCTCCAGCGGGTAGCGGTCATTGGGCAGCAACGCCGTGCCGTCGTCCAGTTTGAGCGTGCCTTCCCCGTCGAAGAGGAACCAGCGGATCGTGTACCGGGTGTCCTCCCAGCGTCCTTCCCGTTTCAGCTCGCACCGTATCTCCGCCGTCTCGTTCACTTTCAGCTCCTTCGGGACGGGCATCGTCTCCACCGTGAACGGGTATTTCGTCTGAATGTCCAGCCCGTCATTACAGGCTGCGACCAGCACGAGGGCGGCCACGATGTAGCAGCCCGTGAGCATTTTATAAATCATTGTCCTCATATATACATTATTATATTATATAGCAGTTATCGAATCATAAAACGTATTCCCACGCCGACCTGCGTGTGGAATTTCCCGCAGTCGCCGCCGAACAGCACCCGTTGGCGACCGTTTACCAGCAAGACAATCTTGTCCGTCACGTAGGCGGACAGCTCCAGCGTGAGCGCACCCCCGTAGATGAAATTGTCCTCATCCGTGAGCCGGGAGCCGTCCGGCAGCAGGCTCTCGCCCCAGTTCACCGTCTCGTACCCGGCAAGGGCGGACAGTCCCAGTGCGGCGAAGAACGTCTTCTTCCGGTCGGAAAGGAAGTTCAGGTAATAGCCGCCCTC
>NZ_GG774831.1:0-32481 GCF_000163675.1 Bacteroides sp. D22
CTTTGGGATACATACAGCCAATGCGGTATGTATGATAGAAAAGGTCGAAAAGAAAAAAAGAAAGGCAGCATAATCTAACTAAAATAACAGGAAAAACAGGAGAGGTTTTAACTTCCCCTAAAAAAGACATGTACATAATGCATGGGTGGGAAGGAAAAAATAAGAATATGTAAACAATATTCTACAAAAAAGATAGAAGACTGGGAGAGTTGAACGAAAAAATCAAGAGAAAAGCTCACGTAAAGCAAAGCTTTTCTCTTGATTTTTTAGAAAGAGGAACATTTACTGAATATCCCTATATAAATACACATCAGGAGGACGTCTTTGTTGCTGTTAGTCATTCCGATAGGTCAAAGTTTGCGAAGTTTTGAACATAAATGACAAACGCTTGTAAACGTCTTCTCAATATAAACATCTCTCCCTCGCCACCCGGAGGCTTTCTGCGGAAGAGACCGTTGCAAATGTATAAAAAAATACGGATGGAAAGGGTAATGTGAATCAGAAACTTTTTGAATATCGGTTATTTTGCCCTCTTTTTTCCCTTTGCCGGGCGAAATGCGCTTATACTGACATCTTATAAGAAAGAGGAGCGATCTCCCAATTTCGGGCACGAAACAGGCCTTAAACTACAAAAGCCGGGGCACAAGACCTCGGCTTATATTTTTATCTTCTTATCAGGGAGCTTTTTGGCTCATTGGAGACTTTCTATAACATCTTGAATTCATACCCTTCCTCTTTCAGGAATTCAATGGCACGAGGAAGTGCATACTGCAGATTACCGTTGTTCCAGGACTTCAGCGAATCATGGAAAGTGATGATGGAACCGTTGCGTGCATAGCGCTTCACATTGTTCAATACCTGTTCCGGGCGCATCCGTTTACTATAATCACGAGTTACGAGATCCCACATGATAATGCGGTAATGATAGCGCAAGGTATAATACTGCCGGAACCCCATGTGTCCGTGTGGCGGACGGAAGAGATCGGAATGAATAATTTCGTCTACCTTTCTGGCGTTTGCGAGGTAATCAGGATTAGAATATTCAAATCCACGGATGTGGTTGAAGGTATGGTTACCGATGCGGTGTCCGTGTTCTACCACCATCCGGTATTCATCCGGGTGCTTGCGTATATTGTCGCCTACCATAAAGAAGGTAGCTTTAACATGATGCTTTTCCAATACTTCCAGTACCCAGGGAGTTACTTCAGGGATGGGGCCGTCGTCAAAAGTCAGATAGACTGCCCGTTCATTCGGATCCATCCGGAAGATAGCTTGTGGATACAACGCCCGGAAAAGCCAAGGTGGTTGTTCTATAAACATGAGAGTCTGTGTTAAACAAGTATTAAGTAATAAGTATTAAGTATGATCCATGCGGAAAACATATCGGACGCCTATGGTAATACTTAATACCTGATACTTAATACTTACTATTTATTTCCCTTTCATTCTTGTCACGTACTCGTTATAAAGTTGGTCGAGTTGCGTGGAGTAATGTTTCGCGAGTTCTTCTGATTTGTATTTTTCCATTAAGCGGACTTCGGCGTCAAGCAAGCTGGCGTTGTACACGAAGTTTTCGCCGGCGATGGCAAGCTGGTTGTCGTTCAGGCTAAGATACCAGATCATGTATTCGAGCGATTTGTTGGCAAGCTCGTCGATGATCTTGTTAGCTTTCTCGTTCTGTCCCAGCTGGTAATAAGATTCTGCCATTTGGAAGGCGCCGTTTGCCCAGTCGTACGGTACGTTGTATGACGGAATCATCTTTTCGGCGTAGTCGAGTGCGGCGAGTGCCTTATCCTTCTTGCCTTCTTTGATAAGCTGGCCTACGAGTTGCGTGAAGATACGGCGGTGCGTGTAGCACATACGCATCACGTTCTCGTCGATATAGATACCCGGTTTGTCGATACCGCCGAACTTGAACTTGTTCATCAGGTTGTCATACATCTTTTCGCTGTCTATCTTGCTGTCCAGTTTGTCCGTATCGAATGGTGTGAAACGGTAGGCAAGACCTTCCTGCATAAAGTGGTTGCCCATGCCCAGATGGTTTTCGCTTCCTACGGTGATTGCCATATAGATAGGACGTTCCCAGTTGGCATTGGCAAGCATTTCGAGCATCATCAGTTCACTCTTGTAGAGGGCGCGTTTCGGGTTGCCGTTGGCGTCTCTAAGGGTGATTGTCATGTATTCGGGGATAGAGTCGCCCAGAGCTTCCGGTATCTTCATGCCGGAGCGGCGTACGGCTTCTTTGTCCACCTTCATTACGATGCTGTCCGTAGGGATAAGCGGCAGTTGGATATCTTTTCCAGTCTTTTTGAGAAGCTCTTTCAACTGGTCGTTCTTACCGAGCATCCAACGGTTGATGATTTCCTTCAATTCGTATGGATTCTCACCAAAAATGGAGTGAACGAGTGATAATATGGTAGTGTCTCCCTGTGCAGCCAGTTCGTTTGCCTGTTTGAAATAGCTGTCGATAAAGGCCTTCATTTCCGTACGGATAGGGATATATTCATTTTGTCCTTCCACATATTCCACACGGTCCCAAGTGATAGGAAGCGACGGGGAATCGTAGGCCGGACGTTTCATTTGGTCGATGTACCAGTCTGTTTGCAAGTAACTTAGGTTACAGGTGCGGGCATCTGTACGGAAGCCTTCCGTTTCCTGGTTGTACCACAATGGGAAAGTATCGTTATCACCATTGGTATAGATAATCGGATTTCCTTTTTCCTGTAAGGTCATCAGGTAGTTCTGTCCGAAGTCGCGGGCAACGAAGCGTCCGCTACGGTCGTGGTCATCCCAAGTCTGTCCCGCCATCTGGATGGGGACGAACAAACAGAGTACTGAAGCCAGTACAGCTGCCGGAAGTTCCTGCATCTTACAGTATTCTCGCAGCATGCGGATGATACCTGCCACTCCCATACCTACCCAGATGGCAAAGGCGTAGAACGAACCGGCATACGCGTAATCTCGTTCACGGGGCTGTGCAGGGGTTTGGTTGAGGTAGAGCACGATGGCGATACCTGTCATGAAGAACAGGAAGAAGACCACCCAGAATTGCTGGATACCCCGCTGGCTATGATAAGCCTGCCAGAAGAGTCCGATTAAGCCGAGAATCAGCGGCAGACAGTAGAATACGTTGTGTCCTTTATTGTTTTTGAGATCCTGCGGAAGCAGTTCCTGATTACCTACCAGCAAGTTGTCGATAAACGGAATACCGGTGATCCAGTTGCCATGTTCAATTTCTCCGCTACCCTGTATGTCGTTCTGTCGTCCGGCAAAGTTCCACATGAAATAACGCCAGTACATGAAGTTCAACTGGTAGGAGAAGAAGAATTTGATATTTTCCCATTGGTTAGGCATGTTCACCATTACCATTTCTCCGCACTGGTCGTAAGGAACGTCGTGTCCTTTGATGTCTACCCATTGCTTGTAGAGTGGTGCGTGTGACGAGCTGTACATACGCGGGAAAAACATATTCTGCGCATATTCGTATTCCACACGTCCGGGAAGTTCGATATAAGAGTCTTTTTCGTCGGGAGAAGTCTTTTCCTTGCGGACAAACTTGCTTCCTGCTTCCGACTGGCGCGGAATACAATAGCCGTCTTTTACGTCGAGTGCCACTTTCGAAGAGAAAGCAGGGCCGTAGAAGAGCGGACGGGTTCCGTATTGTTCACGGCCGAGGTATTCGCCCAAGGTGAATATATCCTCCGGTGAGTTCTGGTCCATCGGAGTGTTGGCAGTAGAACGGATAACGATCAGTGCGTAAGAAGAATACCCGATTACGATCATCATGGTGCACAGCAATGCTGTGTTCATGGTGCGGGCGGTGATACGCCATCTCTCTTTGATTTTAGCCTGTACACTCGGAGCAAGATAAAGTCCCAGTGCGGCAATAACCAAAATACCGATGATGATACTGCTGGCTCCGTGTCCGTAGAATGGGATACCCAGCAAAGCGATCGTCAGGATAAAGGAGATAGCCATGCGCGTTTTGTTCTTTTCGGTGTAACTTTCGTATACACCCCAGATCAGAGCGGCCGCAAGCAGAATGATATAAACCACTACGCCCGAATTGAATGACATTCCGAGTCCGTTGACGAACAACAGTTCAAACCAGCCGCCTACTTTCACGATACCCGGTACGATGCCGTAAAGCACGGCTGCAACGAGCACCATTGAACCTAATAGCGCTATTAACGAACCTTTGGCGGTAGCATTCGGTGTTTTTTTGTAGTAGTATACCAATACGATGGCAGGCAGACAAAGCAAGTTCAATAAGTGCACACCGATACTCAATCCGGTCAGATAGGCGATGAGGATAATCCAACGGTCGCTGTGCGGCTGGTCGGCTACGTCTTCCCATTTCAGAATCAACCAGAAAACAACAGCGGTAAACAGGGAGGAGAAGGCATATACTTCACCTTCCACGGCCGAGAACCAGAATGTGTCACTGAATGTATAAACCAGTGCACCGATCAGTCCGCTACCCATCACTGTGATAAGCTGTCCTTTGGTGATATTGTTTTCGTCAGTGATAATCAGTTTGCGTACCAGGTGGGTGATGCTCCAGAAAAGGAACAGGATACAGGCGCCACTCATGAGGGCACTCATGTAATTCACCATTTTAGCAACAGTTGTTACGTCGGAAGCAAATTGAGAAAACAGATTCGCCACTAGCATGAAGAAAGGTGCGCCGGGCGGGTGTCCGACTTCCAGTTTATAGCCGGTGGTTATGAACTCCGGGCAATCCCAGAAACTTGCGGTCGGTTCTATTGTCAGGCAGTAGACGGTTGCCGCAATGATGAATGTAAGCCAACCCATAAGGTTGTTTACGGTTCTGTACTGTTTCATTAGCACTATCGTAGTTTATTCGTTAAAAACAAATTATGAGGTCGCAAAGATAGTGATTTGTAAGGATAATGAGGAAGAAAGTAAGAAATATTAAGTAACGGAGGGGTGATTTACTATCTCTTTCACTCTTCCGGAAGGCGGGAACTTGTGTGTTGGCAAGTAAGGAAATTATTTTTAGTCCTTTAATAAATAAGCTCTGGTGTATTAGAGATAAACTTCCTTTATCCTGTTAGTGAACTTCTTTTGCCTTAATAACAAACTTCCTTTTCATTAGTCATAAACTATAATTGCAAGTTTTGTTTTTATAAATGAAACTTGCAATTATAAAAACAAAGCTTTCAATTTTATAAACGTAACTTGCGTTTATAGATTATCCTTAGTCAATCATAACTTTCCTGTTAGAGAAGAACAAGTTTACTATTAATACAACGGAAGTTTACTATTAATAGCTTGGACGTTAGGTGTTAACACTTGTAATATCAGCTGTTAATGGTTGAGATTTCAGGTATTAATACTTGGGTTGCTGTATATATATGTTTGGGATATTGAATATGTGTATCCTTTAATGATGGTGATGATGTTCCCCTAAAACCCGATGAGGCAGTGTGCCGTGTCCCAATAGCTCGATGGGGCAGTTGAAGTTTCTTTCCAGCCATTCGGTAGTGACGCCCGTGTCCGGATGGTAATCCAGTGTTTCATTGACACAGGCGATGGATTTTACCTGTTGCAATACAGTGCCAATGTCGTGACTGACAAGGATAATGGCACATTCTTTATTGATTTCAGCCAATAACTCATAAAGGCGTGCTTCGAAACGTTTGTCGATATACGTGCTGGGTTCATCGAGAATCAACACTGCAGGGTCCGAGATGATGGCACGTCCTAACAAGGCACGTTGCAGTTGTCCACCGCTTAATTGTCCGATAGAACGGCTTTCGAGCCCTTCTAATCCCATGCGGGCGATAATCTGTTTGCCTTTCTCTCTCTGTTCGGGAGTGAACCGGGAGGTGAGCGACTTCTGTATGCTCAATCCGGACAGGATCACTTCTTCCACGGAAATAGGGAACTTCCGGTCTATGGTGCTATATTGCGGCAGGTAACCGAGGAAAAGCTGGGATTTCGCGGAAGAACTTTGGTGGGAGTTTTTGGCAGATGTTTCTGTCGAAGTCCCTTCCGTAGATGTTCTTATGGGAGCCTTCTCGGGAGTATGGAATATAATTTCCCCTCCGGTTGGTTTTAACAAACCGAGGATGCACTTTATAAGCGTTGTTTTGCCGCCTCCGTTCGGACCTATAATACCTAGAAAATCCCGTTCGTAGATGCTTAGATTAACATCGTGGAGAACAGTGTGACCGTCATATCCGGCGGAAAGATTCTTTATTTCGATTATTGGTTTTATCATTGGAAAGGGCTTGATTGGTTCTTTCTTTATACGTTTATTTGGTGGCAGCTTGCGGCGCAAGGGCTTTGGCTACATTCAGCATCTCTTCCTCCCAGTCATAACTTAACGGGTTGATAGGGACCACTTTCGTTCCGGTTTGTTGCGCGATGGTTTCCGCATTGCGTTTGTCAAACTCCGGTTGAACGAAGATAACGCCTACATTTTCTGCCTGACAGACGTCTATCAGGTCTTTCAGATGAGCGGGAGAGGGTTCTTTGCCTCCTTCTTCGATCGAAATCTGATGCAATCCGTAGTCGCGGGCGAAGTAGGAGAGGGCCGGATGATAAATCATGAAGGCTTTGGCTGCTTCGGGGGTGGAGAGTTGCCGGCGAATCAGGCTGTCGGTGTGCTGGATGCGCTGACAGAGAGAATCGTAACGGTTTCTATAATATGGTTCGTTTGCTTTATCCAGTTGACTAAGGGCCTTGTAGGTGTTTCCGGCGATGATTAAAGCATTACCGGTAGAATTCCATACGTGTGGCTCTACGGCGTGGATATGGCCGTCGTGACTGTTGTGGCCGTGGGCATGGCCATGGTCATCATTATTGAGTATGAGGTCGATTCCTTTCGAGGTGTCGAACACTTGGATATGGGGAGTATTGTTCATTAGGCGGTCCATCCAGGTTTGTTCGAAACCGATGTACCCGATGCGGAAATAGGCTTTGCTGTCTCCTAAAGAAACAAGTTGCTGGGGGATAGGATCGTATGTCTCCGGACTGGAACCTTTGGGCACCATGCTGACTACTTTGAATTTATCTCCGGCAATAGCCTCGGTGAAATAACGTTGCGGTTCCAGTGTGACGGTTATCACCGGCTTTGTCTCGTCATCGTTACTTGCCTGGGAGGAACGTCCTGTGCAGGCTGCTATCAGGAGGCAGGTACCAAGAAGGAAAAGTGTTCTCATATCTTTTAGTTGTTGTTTCATGATTTTTTCTGTTTCGGGGTTTCAATCTTATCTTGTTTCTACTCTTGTTTCCGGGCCCGTAATATTTCCCGTTTACCACCCGGAGGTCCGGGGAGGCGTTCTACTGTGAATCCGGCTGTCTGCAACATTCGGCGTACTACACCTTTGGCACAGTAGGTAGTCAGAATTCCGTCTCTATCTAATAAAACATAGAGGCGGTTGAATAGTTCTTGCGACCACATTTCCGGTTGCTTTTCCGGGGCGAAGGCGTCGAAATAGATGGTATTAAACGGAGTATTGGAAGTTGAGTATTGAGAAATGACTGCATTGTTGTTGGTGCTGTTCATTTTTGACTCTTCCTTCTTTCCCGTTATCCATTGATTGACGTCCGTTTCTATTTTTCGTAAGGTGAAGTGTGGCGTAAGCTGCACGTCTTTCTCCCAGGGCGATGTATGAAGCTGCTTAAACAATTCGATAGCCGGTTGTTGTTCTTCTTCATCATTCGGGGTAAATTGCTCATCGGTTGTTGTTTGCTTCCGATGTATGGTAAGCTGCTCATCGCTGGAGATATACCCTAGCTGTTCTACTGTCTGCCAGTCTAGTGGATAGAGTTCCAGTCCTGTATAGTGTATATTTCGTCTGCTTCTTTCCGCTTCTTCAAGGGTGAGCCAAGCGTTTAATCCTGTCCCGAAGCCGATTTCAAGAACACGTGGAGTAGCGGCAGGAGAGGCTTTCAGCCCCATATCGATGAAAATATGTTGAGACTCCGTGCGTGCCCCTTTCGTCGAATGATAATGTTCATTCAATTCCGGAACAAACAGAGTAGCGCTCCCGTCATCGGTTCTCTCAATTATTCTTTCCATCACTCAATCTTTAATACTTAATACCTAATACTTAATACTTAAAAAAGACCTCTATCCCGCCATAGCATCCCAGGCACTTTCGAGCACATACAGGAGAAGGATATAACGTATCAGTTTGCCGACAAACATGGAAACAATAGTAAGCCATGTGTTGCTTCGCATAAATCCCAGTGCAATGGCGATCACCTCGCCAATGGCAGGAAGAAAGGTGAAGAATGCCATCAATGCCCCTTTCCCTTGCAGGAATTTCACCATTTTGTCTACCTTTTCTTTCTTTACCTTGAAGTATTTCTCAATCCAGCTGATTTTGCCCAGACGTCCCATGTAGTAACAGGTCATTCCGCCTACTGTATTGCCGAGAGTGGCGGATATCAGACAGGCTATCGGGGGCAGGCCGAGCTTCACCAAGGCCACCAGTACCAGTTCGGAACTGAAAGGCACGATGCTCCCAGCCAATAAAGCCGAGATGAATAATCCCGGAAGTCCCCATTCTATGAGGAGTTGTATCGTTGAATCTACAAAAGCGTCCATATATTAAAAGCAAATAAGAGGATGAGGCCGACCAATGAAATGATAAAGAACACATTTGAACTTTTACTATTGGTCAGTACAAAGAAATGCCCGATCAGGATGCTGTTGCTTATGATAAGCAAAGGCAGCAGGGCACTGCAATATATCGGTTGCAAGGCAATCAGCAGGAACAGGAAGAGCGTCAGGTCTATCAAAAACTGGAGATAGGCACGTGTGCGTATCTTATCCTCAAATCCGGCAGCGATGCAATGGACAGCACTGACGATAAACATCACGAGCAGATAGCCCAGTATAGCCAATTCCCAGGGTTGAAGGATTTGTAAGTTAAAGACTTCTCCGAAAGCTAATAGCTGGTTGAAAGGGCGGTAGAACAACTCCATCTCGTTATAGAAGAAGGCGTGTCCGAACAGCATCCAGTAGGGCAGCATCCATCCGAGCAGCGCGCCGCAGAAACTACGCGGAGTGAGCGACTGGAAACGGTAGGCTTCGAGCAACCAAAGCACCGAGAGGATGGTGAGCTGTGGGAAAAGAATACTTCCCGCTCCGATAAAGAAGAAGGAATAGAATAGATAGCCCGCAGCTTGAGCTTGCTGATAGCTTTTAAACAGAAAATAAATGGAAATAAGAGAACCGAGGGCGACAATGTCTCCTATGTATAGTAAATGCATTCCCGGACAGACGGTGACTAGCAGGAAATAAATAGCTGTCTGCATGGAAGCCCTCATGCGGATAATACTGAACTGGTTGTTCAATTCTATCAGAAAATAGCCGATGATTGCGTAAACCAGAAAGCTGACAATTCGTTCTGCCCATCCCGGAAGCAGTAGATCGCGGGTGGATTGCAAGAAAGAAGAGCTGTCCTTGGGTGTTGTTGAGGCTATGGAGTCGGGAAATAAAAAGTAAGTCAACACCCAGCATAGGGCGCAGATAAAGATAACGGCAGGCAGGGTCCACCGTCCTGCCGTCACTTGACTTTGTAGTCTTTTATTTCTCATTTGTCTGTCAGTTCTTTTGCCGCCCGGCGGGCATATATCATCGCTTTGTAGGATCTATATGCTGTGCAAATAGGGGATTTATGCCTGCCGTGGCGTATCATTACAGGTTGTTTCTTGCAAATCGAATCCGATGTCGCGGCGGAAATACTTCTTGTTGAAGTCGATCATGTCTGCCACTTTGTAGCTCTGTGCCAGTGCTTCTTCTTTCGTTGCACCGTAAGAGCAAACGGCAATCACACGTCCTCCGTTCGTCACCACTTGTCCGTCTTTCATGGCTGTTCCGGCATGGAAGATGATGCTGTCGGTGGTGGCAGCCTGTTCCAGTCCGCTGATGGGGAATCCTTTTTCGTAGGCTTCGGGGTAACCGCCGCTGACAAGAATGACGCAGCCGGCCGAACGTGGGTCCATCACTAGTGTTTTCTCGTTCAGGTTGCCTGCCGCTGTGCCTTCAAGTAACTCTACGAAGTCGCTTTGGATGCGCAACATCACGCTTTCTGTTTCCGGGTCGCCCATGCGGACGTTGTATTCGATAACCATCGGTTCACCTTTCACCTTGATAAGACCGAGGAAGATGAAACCTTTGTAGGTGATCTTTTCTTCTTTCAGACCATTGATGGTCGGTTCGATGATACGTGTGCGTACTTTCTCCATATATACTTCATCAGCAAACGGAACCGGAGTTACGCTACCCATACCGCCTGTATTCAATCCTTTGTCGCCTTCACCGATACGTTTGTAGTCTTTCGCCACAGGGAGGACTTTGTAGTTGTCTCCGTCTGTCAGTACGAATACAGAGCACTCGATACCGCTCAAGAATTCTTCAATCACAACGGTTGCCGATGCGGAACCGAACATGCCGCCGAGCATTTCTTTCAGTTCTTTCTTCGCTTCATCCAGCGTAGGAAGGATGAGAACTCCTTTCCCGGCACAAAGGCCATCAGCCTTCAATACGTAGGGAGCTTCCAACGTTTCGAGGAAAGCGAGGCCCTCTTCGAGGTTTTCGGAAGTAATGCTTTTGTAGCGGGCTGTCGGGATGTTGTGGCGCATCATGAAGCCTTTGGCAAACTCCTTGCTGCCTTCCAGTTGTGCTCCTTGAGCCGAAGGACCGATCACGGCAATATGCTTTAGCTCCGGACGGTTTTGGAAGTAATCGTAGATTCCTTTTACCAACGGATCTTCGGGGCCTACTACTATCATTTGGATGTTCTCTTTTAGAGCAAAAGCACTGATTGCTTCAAAATCGGTTGCTTTGATGTTGACATTCTCGCCTACGGCAGTTGTTCCGGCATTTCCCGGAGCAATGTATAGTTTTTCAACTTTCGGACTTTGGGCAATTTTCCATGCCAGTGCATGTTCGCGGCCGCCCGAGCCTAGTAATAATATCTTCATCTTTGTATTGTTATGGATTTATACTGTTATCTATGATTCGTATGGATACGGTGGTGTCTTTGTCAGTTTTATAAGTTCTGCTCAAAGTACCGGGTGATTTTCTCATGCAGATGTACACGGTCGCGTCCTGCTACGTTGTGCTTGTGGCACGGGTAGATAAACAGGTCGGGATAAGTGCGGGCATCTACACAGGCTTTCATGAACGACAGGGTGTGCTGTGGCACGCAGGTGTCGTCGTGGTCGTCGTGAATAATCAATAGGTGACCTTTCAGTTGGCCGGCAAGGTTTTTCAGATTACATTCTTTGTAGCCTTCCGGGTTGCTTTCCGGTGTATCCATATAGCGTTCGCCGTACATCACTTCATAATACCCCCAGTCGATTACCGGGCCTCCGGCAACGCCTACTTTGAATATTTCCGGGTAACGAAGCATCAGGGCGGTAGTCATGTGTCCTCCGAAGCTCCATCCGTGTACGCCGATGCGTTCGCTGTCTACGTAGGGGAGGGATTTCAGGAATTCAACGCCTTTTACCTGGTCTTTACCTTCTTCGATGCCAAGACGGTGGAAGGTGGCATTTTCAAATGCCAGTCCACGGTTGCTGCTGCCACGGTTATCGATGGTGAACATGATATAGCCTTTACCTGCCATGTATGTGTCCCATCCGCGTGCGCCGTTCTGCCATCCTCCGGTGACGCATTGCGCGTGAGGACCTCCGTAGACGTATACGATGACGGGATATTTCTTGGCCGGGTCAAAGTTGGCCGGTTTCATCAGGCGATAATGCAGGTCGGTGGTGCCGTCTGCCGCTTTGATTGTTCCGGTTTCGATGCTTGGCATTTGGTAGCCTTCGTAAGGGCTTTCAGCAGTCAGCAGATTGGCTGTTTCTTTGAAGTTTTTGGTGTCTACCAGGTTGATGATGCGAGGCTGGTCTTTTGTTGAATAACGGTCGATAAGATAAGTGCCGGAAGCGCTAAGCATGCCGCTATGTTCGCTTTCTTTGCAGTTCTCGAACGGTTGGCTTATCTTTCCATTGCTCACGTTTACAGCGAAATGTCCGCTTCTCAAGCCTTCTACGGCTGTGAAGATGACTTCTTTACGCTTTGTGTTGAATCCCAGGACGTCGCTGACCAGCCAGTTGCCTTTGGTCAGTTGTTTGACTTTGCCGGCCTGGAAATAAGTACCACCGTTGGCACTGTTATAAGTTTCACCTTTCATGTTAGTTGCATCGGCATCAAAGAGATAAAGATGATTGTAGCCGTCACGTTGACTTTGATAGATGAACTTGGTAGGGTCCCACGGCAAAAATGCGATTGCGTTTTGCGGCTCCACATATTTAGGATGCATTTCTTCGTAGAGAACGCCCATCGGCTCTCCTGTTTCTGCGTTGTACTGGCAAAGTTTGGCGTGGTTCTGGTCACGGTTTACTTCAATCAGGTAGAGGCTTTTTTCATCCGGTGACCAGCTGATATTGGTGAAATAACGGTCTGTGGGATCACCTGCGTTCAGATAAATGCTTTTGCCTGTGGCAGGATTGTAAATGCCTACTTTTACCTGATGGCTCGTCATGCCTGCCATCGGATAACGTACATTGTTCACTTCGCCTACGCGTGCAGTGATGTCTACAAGCGGGTATTGTGTCACCATGCTCTCGTCCATACGGTAGAAAGCGAGCAGGTTACCTTTCGGGCTCCAGAAAGTGCCTTTGTTGATACCAAATTCATTCCGGTGTACAGTCTGTCCGCAAACGATGCCTTCGGGTTCATTAGTTACCGCTTTCTCGTTTACATACAGATTGTTACCTATCGTGTATGCCACGTTTCCACTGGCTGCGCAATAGTCTTCATTATCTGCTCCGTCTTTGGGTTTGAGAGTGCTGACAACTTGATTGTTCTTGAAATCATATACAATGAACTTTCCTGCTATCTTGAATAGCATTTGTGGCTTATCGGCCCATGGGAAACTGACGGAATACAGGTGTGATAACTTTCCTGCCTTGTTCTCTTCAAGCACTTTGTTGATCTGTTCACGAGTGATAACCATTGTTTCTTTCCCCGTTTTGGGTTGGATAGAATAAAGGGTATCTACGCCCGGCTTGATACATTCGTCACCCCACCATTGCAGTCCGTACAGGTTGTCTGCATAGCGGTAACTCTCGCCACCCGGAATCAATTCTTCCAGTGTCGGCTTTTTGGTTTCTTGTGCCATAACATTGAATCCGATTGGTAGTGCCAACAATAAAAGCATGGCTCTTTTTCCAATTTTACTCATTGCTCTTTTCTTTATTATTTGTTTTTAAATCCTTCTATTTTTACTCTGTCCAAGGGAGTCTGCTTTATTTGAATGGCAGCACTCAACTTGGCAAAAGCGGTGAATAGGTCGTCAAATTGCTTCTCGTAGCTTTCTCTGTCGGAGGATATGTCCTCTTCCAAGTATTCAATCCTTTTCCTCAATTCTTCCAATTCCTGTTTCGGAGCATGGGAGAGTAGGTATTGACGCATGTGGACGAAGGCATCCATAATATTAATACTGACTTCAATAGCACGGGGACTTTTCAGAACTCCAGATAACATTGCTACACCTTGTTCTGTAAAAGCGTAAGGCATTTTGCGAGTACCACCCCAACTTGATATTCCATTTTGGAATATCAAGTTGAACTCGTCTTTATTTAATTGAAACATGAATCTTGCAGGAAATCGTTCGATGTTTCGTTTAATGGCTTTATTGAAGTTACCTGTGGTAACTTCATACATCTCCGCCAAATCAAAGTCCAACATAACTTTTTGACCTCTGATCTCATAAATTTTATTTTCAATGATAACAATGTCGTTCATTTTTTCTTTAATTGGTTGCTATCATAGATAGCTTATTGGCGAAAATGTTATTTGAACTTGAGGTTGCAATTTGTGACCTCAAGTTGGTTATCAGGGTGTTAATGAGTGTGTGATGTTATAATGTGTCATTAACTATTGAATGGTTTATTCCTCTTCCTTCTTCGGAATCCTCGGCTCCCGGTTCCCCCTAAATTCTCTTGGCCCTCTCGAATCTCTTCCTCCACGGAATTCTCCCCGTGGCTTTCTATCTCTTCCATCACCACCTTTGAACTCACCACCTTCTCTGCGCGGCTTGTATTCTCCCTCTCTGCGAGGTCTGGATTCACCATCCCGACGCGGTTTGAACTCACCTTCGCGGCGTGGCTTAAATTCTTTTCTTTCTCTAAATCTTGGAGCCTGTTCTCCTTCAGCCTCTTTCTTTTCTTCTCCCTCTTCCTGGCTCTTGAACTCTTTGTATTTTCCGTCAAAAATCTCATATTTGCGGAACTCACACTCCAACGGTCCATTGAACAAAGGAACTTTCTGACTTGCTTTCAAACCAATCTGGTCGAAACACTCTTCCCGATAAGAAAGCACCCATGCCTCGTTTCCTACAAACGCATGTTTCAGACGTTCACCGATCATCTGATAAAGTCCAAGCAAATCATTAGTGGAAATACGTTCACCGTATGGCGGGTTAGTGATGATAATCGACTTCTCCTGTGGCTGTTCAAACTGCTGGAACGGTTGTAGCTTCAACACGATGTCTTTCGATACGCCAGCAGCTTTTATATTGTGAGTCGCAATCTCATTAGCTTTCGGATTGTTATCGTATCCGTAAATCTTATGAGCAAATTCGCGCTCCTGACTGTCATCATTGTAAATCTCATCGAACATATCCGCATCGAAATCTACCCATTTCTCAAAAGCAAACCCTTTACGGAATACTCCCGGAGCAATATTCTTAGCAATCAGTGCCGCTTCAACAGGGATAGTACCCGAACCACACATCGGGTCGATCAAATCACATTCTCCGCGCCATCCGGTCATTAGAATCATGCCGGCAGCCAATACCTCATTTAACGGGGCTTCTACTGCTTCCTGGCGATAACCGCGACGGTGAAGTGATTCTCCAGACGAGTCCAAAGACAACGTACAGGTAGTCTGTGCAATATGAATATTCAGAAGTACATCCGGATTGTTGATACGTACCGACGGACGTTTTCCTGTTTTATCACGGAAATAATCCACAATCGCATCTTTCACCTTATACGAAACGAATTTCGAATGGCGGAACTCATCGCTGAATACTACTGCATCGATAGCGAACGTCTTGTTCACATCGAGATATTCTTCCCATGGAATAGCCTGTATTTGATTATAAACCTCATCGGCATCTTTGGCTGTAAAGTTTTTAATTGGTTTCAGGATACGGATGGCGGTGCGAAGGCAAAAATTCGCCTTATACATCATACGTTTATCTCCTGTGAATGAAACCATGCGGCGTCCTATTTGAATGTCGTTGGCTCCTAATGCTGTCAGTTCTTCTGCAAGTATCTCTTCCAGTCCCTGGAAAGTCTTGGCTATCATCTCGAATTGTTCGCTCATATAGATTCTTTTGATTTTATTTTTTTGCTTTAGTTTGTACGATTCTTGCTCCTGCAGGAACATTCTCCGTTACCCAGATATTACCGCCTACGGTTGCGTCACGTCCGATGGTGATTCTTCCCAAAATAGTGGCGTTGGAATAAACAATCACATTGTCTTCCAGGATCGGATGGCGGGGGATTCCCTTGATTGGTTTTCCGTCGGCATCCAGCGGGAAACTCTTGGCTCCCAGAGTGACGCCCTGATATAGCTTGACGTTATTTCCGATAATACTCGTGGCACCGATAACGACACCCGTACCGTGGTCGATAGTGAAGTGAGTGCCAATCTTTGCGGCCGGATGGATATCAATTCCCGTTTCGCTATGCGCCATCTCCGTGATGATGCGGGGAATCAAAGGAACGCCCAGTTCCAGCAGTTCATGCGCGATACGGTAATTGCTGATCGCTTTAATAGCCGGATAGCAGAAAATTACCTCCCCATAGCTTTCGGCAGCCGGGTCACCGTTATAGGCGGCTTCCACATCGGTTGCCAGTATTCTTCTCATGGCGGGTAACTTACTGATAAATTTAGCAGCAAGACGTGCTGCCTCTTCCCGTTTCGAGTCGGAGCAGACGTTGCATTTCCCCTCTATGGAAGTGCTAAAACACAATCCGGCCAGGATTTGCTCACAAAGTAAGTCAAACAATTTTTCAATGTTGACGCCGATGTGATAATTAATTGTCCGGCTGTTAATAGTAGAATTTCCGTAATATCCGGGGAAGAGAATGGAGCGTGAAAGCTCAATAATTTCATACAAGACTTTAGCAGAGGGCAGTGGTTCGCCATCTTTGTGCTGATGAAACAGTCCTTTATAAGATTCGCTTTCCGATAGCTCATCGACTGCCTGTGTCAAAATGTGGGTGAAGTTCAGTGGACTCATTAGGTCAGTTACTCATATTTATATGGGCACAAAGGTATTAAAAAAAATAATAAAATTCGCTGGGATTCAGGATAAATAATGTATTTTTGTCACATTCAAAACATGACATGAATAAGGGGACTGATGAATCGGAAGACTGCTATGAAACTATTTGGACTGTTGGGGTTGTTGATGTTGTTGAGTTGCGGATATGCTGATAGACACCGCAATAACTCTTCGTGCGAACAGGTGTTGGTTGATTCTCTGGAAGTTCGTGTACAGGATTCTTTGTTTTCCAATGTGCATTATTCCCGCTCACAGGTGCTTGACGCACTGACACAGGCGCAAGATTCCCAGGTTTACTATCGTTTGCTTGCCCTTTATGGGAAAACATTCTTTGTCTCTTCCGATTTTGATTCTATACTCTATTACAATCGCCGGGTAAAGGAATTTTTCCGCAATGCTTCCCAATCTTCTGAATCTCTCCAATCTCCACAATGGAATGATGTATTATCCGATGTTTATAATATCGAAGGCAACGTGTGGATGCAACTGAACCGCCCTGATTCTGCAATTACCGACTATAAGAAAGCTTACGAATATCGTCTGAAAGGAAAAAAACTGCACCTGCTCCCGGATATTTGTATCAATACTGCTGATGCCTACCTGCATCGCAGTGACTTGGCACACACTGCTTCGTATTATCGTCGTGCCCTGTTTCTCTGTGATTCGCTAAACTTGTCCGAGCACGCGAAATTCCCTGTCTACTACGGATTAGGGCAAACCTATATGGAACTGCGGGATTTCGATTTATCCAATCATTACTATGAATTGGCCGGACAGTATTTCGATGAGATGAACGTGAGCGAACGATGGACTTATCTCAACAATCGCGGTAATCATTATTATTACCGGAAAGACTATCAGGAAGCTTTGAAGTATATGCGCAGGGCCAATGTGCTTGTCTCTTCTTATCCGCAGATGGTGTTTGAACAGAATTTTATTAAAGTAAACCTGGGAGAATTGTACCTGCTGACTGACAAACTGGACTCCGCACAGGTCTGTCTGGACGAGAGTTATCGATTCTTCTCCGATATACAGCATAACTCGGCCGTACATTACATCGAAACCCAGATGATTGAACTGGCATTGAAGAAAGGAAATATAGCTCAAGCGAAAACAATGATTGCCCGGACTGCTCCTGTCGGGCATCTTGACGCTAATATGCTGACTATACGCAATCAGTATCTACAACATTATTTTGAGCAGATTGGTGATTACCGCCATGCCTATGAGTATCTGAAACGCGATTGTCATCTGGATGATTCCATTCGTAGCGAACGAGTACAGATGCGTGTTGCCGAACTGGATATGCGCTACCGGCAAGATACAATCGTGCTTCGTAAAGAAATGCAGATTCAGCGACAGGCGGCAGAGATGAGAGTGCTCAAGTTGAGCGTATCTATCTGGGTACTTGTCTGCGTGTTGCTTGTGGCAGGGGTAGTGGTAGTTGTCTGGTATATGCGTAAAAAGAGGGAGTTTCTTCGCCAGCGTTTCTTCCAGCAAATCAACCGTGTCCGCATGGAGAATTTGAGAAGCCGGATTTCTCCTCATTTTACTTTTAATGTACTGGGACGTGAGATCAATCAGTTTAACGGCTCGGAAGAGGTGAAACATAATCTGATGGAACTGGTGAAATATCTCCGTCGTAGCCTCGAACTTACCGAGAAATTGAGCGTATCTTTGCAAGACGAACTGGATTTCGTCCGTACATACATCGAACTGGAACGTGGACGTGTCGGAGAAGATTTTGTCGCAACAATCACGGTGGAGGACGGTTTAGATGCAACCCGCATCATGATTCCATCTATGATTGTGCAAATTCCGGTGGAGAATGCTATTAAACATGGACTGGCGGGAAAGGACGGAAAAAAGGAGCTAATGGTATATGTTTCCCGTGAAACAAATGGGATTCGCATAACGGTTACCGACAACGGACGCGGGTATCTCCCGCAGGTAGTTTCCGCCACACGGGGTACTGGTACAGGATTGAAAGTGTTGTATCAGACCATTCAATTACTGAATACAAAGAACAAGAGTGATAAAATACGTTTTAATATAACCAACAGAAGCGATGGACAAACCGGTACGGAAGTGTCGGTATATATCCCGTTTCGTTTTTCTTATGATTTATGATGGAGACAGAAGAAAAGTATAAGGTAGTCATCGTTGACGATGAACGTACAGCGATTGATGCTTTGCGCCGCGAGTTAGAGCCCTATCGTGAATTTGAAGTAAAAGGAATTGCAGGGAATGGTGCAAAGGGTAAAAAGATGATTATGGAGTTGCATCCGGATTTATTGTTTCTCGATGTGGAGCTTCCGGATACATTGGGGCTTAACCTGCTAAGTGAAATTAGAGAGGATATTTTGTGGGATATGAAGGTGGTGTTTTACACCTCTTATGATAAATACTTGCTTCAGGCATTGCGTGAGTCGGCTTTCGACTTCCTGTTAAAGCCTTTTGAGGCGGAAGACCTGAAAGTGATTATGGAGCGTTACCGGAAGGCAATGACCTCTGCTGCGCTTCCTCTTTTGCCTTCTTTTGCCTCTTCTATCAGTGCATTAATGCCACAACAAGGCATGTTTATGATTAGCACAGTGACGGGTTTCAAGCTTTTACGCCTGGAAGAAATCGGCTTTTTTGAGTATCTGAAAGATAAACGTCAATGGCAGGTAGTCTTGTTTAATCAGACTCGCCTGAATTTGAAGCGGAATACAAAAGCAGAAGATATTATCAGTTATTCACAAGCTTTTGTGCAGATTAGCCAATCGGCTATTGTAAATGTTAATTATTTGGCAATGATTGATGGTAAGTGTTGCCAACTCTATCCACCTTTTCACGATAAAAACGATTTGATGATTTCTCGAAGTTATCTGAAAGAACTGCAAGAACGTTTCTTTGTTTTGTAATGTAGACCTTATAAATTGCAATACGCCACTTCTTCAGCAGAAGCGGCGTATCTTTTTTGTTAGAATATTAGAATGAGAGAGAGTTTATGTTACATATTTGTATTATCCATCGTAACAGTCATTTCGGGTACCAGTATATAGGCTTGTTTTTTAGCGTTCCATTTATAATAATTGGTGGTAACGGTCTTGCCTTCATACGTATAGTTGATGCGTAGGTCTTTTTCCCATTCGTCCTTGTTGCTATTCCACTTTAAGGCTTCGCTTTCAATCATACGTTTATTGTCATCGTACTTGTAGTTGTACTTCATGTAGTTGGCAAGTGTGTTTCCGTCCATTTTGTAAACGGTCTGTCCCACTGTCATACCATTCTCTTCGATTGGATTATAAATCAATTGATTATCGTAGCTACGTGCAGAAGTAGCAAGCGACACAACAAGAAGAGCTGCAGATAAAACGAACATTTTTAAAGATACTTTTGCTTTCATGGCTATTTAAGTTTTTGAGTTATACTTTCATTTGTCTATCAAATGCATTGGTTTTACGCTGCAAATCTACATATTAATTTGGTATTTATGCATTTTTGAAGATAAAATATTGTCAAAATGTCAAGATGTAGGGTCGGAGATGGGTTGCTTTTTGCCAAGATTGGTGACAAAAAAATATCCGGCAGTCAATCTGCCGGATATAGAATGAATCACTTCGTCGAAAAAGGATTCCTTTTTCTAGCTTTCTGGATAATGAGTTAAATAATGTTATTATCCATACTTGCTTCTATTTTGTAAGCGGAAACCCCGGATAAGGTGGAGTCTCCCTGCGCAATTAGTATCTAAAAGATAGCAATTCCTTATTAAGCTGGCCTTTATTCACTTAATGGTTTAATGTGCTTCAAGCCAGTTTTTGCCCCATCCGCAATCTGCTTTCAAGGGGACGTGCATGCGGTATGCTTTCTCCATTTCTTCAATGACAATTTCTTCTACGCGCTCTTTTTCATTGACGGGAACGCTGAAATTTAATTCGTCATGTACTTGCAGGATCATTTTGGCTTGTATTCCTTCGGCTTGGAACCGTTGATAGATACGTGCCATTGCTACTTTTATAATATCTGCCGCACTTCCCTGGATAGGGGCGTTGATGGCATTTCGTTCCGCATATCCGCGTACAACGGCATTGCGGGAGTTGATGTCCGGCAAAAAGCGCTTCCGGTGGAAAATTGTTTCTACATAACCTTTTTCCTGGGCCACCTGAATACTTTTGTCCATATAGGCTTTCACTCCCGGATAAGTTTCAAAGTAACCGTCGATTAGTTCTTTGGCTTCTTTGCGGTCTACATTCATCCGTTCGGCAAGACCAAATACGGATATGCCATAGATGATACCGAAATTGGCAGTCTTGGCTTTACGGCGCATGTCGGAATCTACATCTTTCAGATCAATCTTATAGATTTTGGCAGCGGTGGCAGCATGAATATCGTGGTTGCTAAGGAAAGCATCAATCATATTCTTATCCTCGCTAAGGTGTGCCATAATACGCAATTCGATCTGTGAATAGTCGGCAGAGAAAAAGAGGCAGCCTTCATCGGGGATGAATGCTTTACGGATTTCTTTTCCATTCTCGTCGCGGATAGGGATATTCTGTAAGTTCGGGTTACTTGAACTAAGGCGTCCCGTAGCGGTTACAGTCTGGTTGAAAGAGGTATGCACCCTTCCTGTGCGTGGGTTGATAAGTAGGGGAAGCGCATCGATATACGTGCCCAATAGCTTTTTCAGTCCGCGATGTTCCAGAATCTTTTCTACCACAGGATGTTTATGCCGGAGGCTTTCGAGCACTTCTTCCGAGGTGACATACTGCCCGGTCTTGGTCTTTTTCGCTTTTTCTACAATCTTCAGCTTGTCAAACAAGACTTCGCCGACTTGCTTGGGTGAAGCGATGTTGAAGGTCTCACCAGCTAGTTCGTAAATCTCTTTTTCGATTTGCTCCATCTGGGCGGTGAAATGAGCGGATGATTGTTGCAGTGCTTCCGTGTCTAGCAATACTCCGTTCCGTTCGATATTGACTAATACCGGAACAAGAGGCATTTCTATATCATAGAATAAACGTTCGGCGTCATTCTCTTTCAGCTCTTTCTCCAATACGTTTTTCAGTTTCAGAGTGATGTCCGCATCTTCGCAAGCGTACAGATATACATCTTTCGGGTCGAGGTCGCGCATGTTCTTCTGATTCTTTCCTTTGGGGCCTATCAGTTCGTCAATATGGATGGTCTGATAATGCAGATAAATTTCTGCCAGGTAATCCATGCCATGACGAAGTTCCGGTTGAAGAACATAGTGAGCGATCATCGTATCGAAAAGCGGACCTTTTACTACTGCACCATAATTTTGAAGAACGATCATATCGTACTTGATATTCTGTCCGACTTTTAACGAATTCTCATTTTCGAAGACCGGGCGGAACTCCTTTACGATTTTTAACGCTTCGTCCCGGTCTGATGGAACAGGAACATAAAATGCTTCATTTTCGGCAATGGAAAAACTCATTCCGACCAATTCGGCATCCATTGGTTCGGTCCCGGTAGTTTCCGTATCTAATGAGAGAATTTTCGATGTAAGTAACTTTTGAATAATTTCTCTTCTTTTCTTCTCTGTATCAATGAGTTGGTAGTTACGTGACTGCGATTCTAACGTCTCTAGATTCGATTTTTTTGCTTCATTCGGCTCATTGGGCGTGAAATTCGCAAACAAATCGCCTTGTATTCCGCCTCCTTCTTCGGGAAAAAGTGGAAGAGGAGAGGGGGCGCTTTTTCCGGTGGCTACTTTGCTTTTGGGAGTGGAGGTTATTCCATTTCCGGAAACCTCTTTTTTTAGTACCCGGTCGATGAGCGTTCTAAATTCCAGTTCTTCGAAAATGCTGCGAAGTGAATCTTCGTCTGCTTCTTCGCGGACAAGAGAATCCATTTCAAGTTGGATGGGCACATCGATTTTAATCGTGGCGAGGAATTTCGAGAAAGTAATCATTTCCCGGTTCGTTTCCACTTTTGTTTTCAGTGCACCTTTCAGTTGGTCGGTATGCTCTAATAAGTTTTCGATGCTTCCGAATTCAGAAATTAGTTTTTGGGCAGTCTTTTCTCCTACTCCGGGACATCCGGGGATATTATCCGAAGAGTCGCCCATCAGTCCGAGCATGTCAATCACTTGTGCCGGAGACTGAATGTCAAACTTGGCTTTCACTTCTTCAACACCCATCACTTCGAAACCTCCTGTGTGCTTGGGACGGTACATAAATACCTTGTCGCTTACCAACTGCCCGTAATCTTTGTCGGGAGTCATCATATAGGTGGTGATACCTTGGCGACCGGCTTCGGTGGCAAGCGTACCTATCACGTCGTCGGCTTCGTAGCCTGCAACTTCCAGAATAGGGATGCGGTAAGCACGAATAATATCCTTTATAATAGGTACGGAAAGGCGGATCGCTTCCGGAGTTTCTTCACGCTGCGCTTTATATTGTTCGAAAGCTTCGTGGCGGAAGGTAGGTCCTGCAGGGTCGAAGGCTACTCCTATATGAGTGGGATTCTCTTTTTTCAGCACTTCTTCGAGGGTGTTTACAAAACCCAGTATAGCTGAAGTGTTGAATCCTTTGGAATTGATTCTTGGGTTCTTGATAAAGGCGTAATATGCCCGGTATATCAGTGCATAAGCGTCTAAAAGAAATAATTTATTACTTGAATCCATAGATTTAATTAATTTTTCATGGTAAAAGTACAAAAAAATACGGTATTCAGCGTTTTATTATTACTTTTGTGCTCAAATTGTGTAATTAATGGACAGCATCTCACTCATCAGAACTCCGATTGAAGCAGAACTAAGAGACTTCAAAGAACTTTTTGATAGTTCTCTCTCCAGTTCAAATGCATTGCTCGATAGTGTCGTATCTCACATACGGCAGAGGAATGGTAAGATGATGCGTCCTATTCTTGTTTTGCTGGTGGCACGTCTTTATGGTGCTGTATGTCCTTCCACTCTTCATGCAGCTGTTTCATTGGAACTCCTTCATACAGCCAGTTTGGTGCATGACGACGTCGTGGATGAAAGTACCGAACGCCGTGGACAACTCTCGGTGAATGCTATCTTTAATAATAAAGTAGCCGTATTGACGGGCGACTATCTGCTGGCAACCAGTTTGGTGCATGCCGAACTGACGAACAGCCACCGCATTATTCAACTGGTGTCTACTCTTGGGCAGGATCTTGCTGACGGCGAGTTGCTTCAGCTTTCAAATGTAAGTAATCATAGCTTTTCTGAGGAGGTTTACTTTGATGTAATCCGTAAGAAGACTGCCGCTCTTTTTGCTGCCTGTACGAAAGCTGCCGCTTTTTCGGTAGGTGTAGGGGAGGGAGAAGCCGAACTGGCTCGTTTGTTGGGCGAATATATTGGTATCTGCTTTCAGATAAAAGATGATATTTTCGATTACTTTGATAATAGAGAGATTGGCAAACCAACAGGTAATGATATGCTTGAAGGTAAACTGACATTGCCCGCTTTGTATGTATTGAACACGACAAAAAACGATGAGGCGCAGGAATTGGCAATCAAGGTAAAGGAGGGTGCAGCTACTCTCGATGAAATTGCTCATTTGATCTCGTTTATCAAAGAAAATGGGGGCATTGAATATGCCGTTCAGACGATGAATATCTATAAGCAAAAGGCTTTTGATTTACTGGCTTCTTTGCCGGAATCTGATATTTGTGTAGCCCTCCGGGCTTACTTGGATTACGTGGTAGACCGCGAAAAATAATTACCTCCGGTGTTTGCCCAGAAGTGAATAGCACGATAATAATCGATCCCAATCTTCTATCTTTCCCGATTTCATCGCTTTTCCTAAAAGGAAACTCTTGTCTATTTCTTCAGCTGTATGAAGATCTAACGAACATAATTGGGCTGCTTGTTCTATGTACTTCCAGGCTTGTTCCTTGCTGATGTGCCCGCATGTTTGGGAGGCGCGCGCCAAGCTGACAAGCAATCCCATGTCCCATCCGATAATCCCTTTTTCTAAGTCATTTATCCATATAATCGGGTCTCTTCTTTCTTCTGTATATTTCACGAATCTGTATAGATTCTTTCCTTGCTGAATGAAGCGTTCTACTCCGAAAAAGCGCTTTTGGATGATACTTTCGAACTCGTTGATGTTCTCTGTGGAGAGTAAGTAGGGGAGCATAATCTGGTAGGAGACTCTGTCTCCTTCGTTAATCAGGAACTGGAATAATCCGGTGACGGACTCGGTATCGGTGCAGTGGAACTCTTCTGCCAGCAGTCTGGATAGCTTTTGCGGATGGACTCCGGTCTCCATGGAGTTGAGATAGAAGCCTTGCAGTCCAGCTTCCATATAACCGATGCGTAGCCCCTTCTTTTTCTCTGTTCCGAGGATGAGATTCAGAGGGTTGTGATTGAATCGTAAGGTTCTTGTGTAAGCGTCCATCCTTAATACCTCCATAAAGTTCATGAAAAGCGTGAGAACTGTTGCCATGTATTTTCCTGAGGCTTCGGCAAGCCGTTATGAGTATACAAGCAACAGTCCCACGCTCCATTCGATATATAACAAAATTATATACATGAAGGTGCGTGAGACCCGTTTGCTTATTACCATTCATAACTTTGAATTTTGCCGAATTCCAGGAACTGGTAATAAATGAAACGTTCTCTAATATAACTAATTAGCTATATTTTCATCGCTAAACCTTTTACAAAGATAATTATTTTTCCGAATTCTCCAGTAACTATCTTTAGTTTTTCTTAAATAAAAAATACCGCGTCGATTCCCGTGATACGGGAGTCGCGCGGTAAGGCGTATTTGATTGCTAATGTAGCCTTTAATTTTTAGAAGAACTTGATTTCTTCGCCTTTGATGTCGGAAAGGAGGAGGTTGGCTAAACGGCTGGTTCCCAAGCGGAACAGTTGGTTGTCAAGCCATTCTTCACCTAATAGTTCTTTTACAATAGTGTAGTAAATAATCGCATCGTTAACAGTGTTGATACCACCTGCTGGTTTGAATCCAATCTTGTTTCCTGTCTTCTGATAGTATTCTTTGATAGCTTCACACATCACGTAAGCGGCTTCCGGCGTTGCGGCAGGCTGCTGCTTTCCGGTAGACGTCTTGATAAAGTCTGCGCCCGAATACATGGATAGGATAGAGGCTTTCTTGATGTTGGAAGCACTCTTTAATGCGCCTGTTTCGAGAATTACTTTAAGGTGGTGTTCCTTGCAAACTTCTTTTAGTTCCTGTATTTCTTCGCACATTCCTTCGTAGTCTCCGCTAAGGAATTTGCCGATGGAAATCACAATATCTATTTCGTCTGCACCGTCTGCAATGGCCAGTGCTGTTTCTGCCACTTTCACTTCAATGAATGTCTGTGAAGAGGGGAAACCTCCTGATACACAGGCGATATTGACTCCGTCTACTTCCAGCGTGTTTTTAACGATGGCTGCAAAGTTGGGGTACACACAGATGGCTGCTACGTTTTTAAGATCAGGATATTCGTCGTCAAACTGATTGACTTTTTCAGTAAAGTGCATCACGCTTTCGTCGCTGTCCGTACTGTTCAGGGTGGTCAGATCAATGCAGCTGAACAGGAATTTCTTAACGTCCTCCGTGTTGTTCTCCGGCACTTTTTTCTCAATCAATTCAGCTACGCGAGCTTGAATATCTGCATCGTTCAGATTGGTATTATACTTTGCCAATGCGGCCTTGTACTTGTTGGGCTGTGAGTTATTCTCTTCCATGATCTTTCAGTTTTGGGTTGTTGATATGTCTTTTATTATCTCGTTTTGTTTTCTTCTCCATGCTTTTCCGGAAAGCATCGGTGATGTCTACTCCCGTCTGGTTGGCGATGCAGAGAAGCACCCATAAGACATCTGCTATCTCTTCATCTATATTGTCTTTTTCTCCTTCCTTGAAGGATTGGTCGCCATATTTGCGGGCCATGACACGGGCCAGTTCTCCTACTTCTTCCGTCAGGACTGCCATATTGGTCAACTCGCTGAAGTAGCGGACACCGTATGTTTTCACCCATTGGTCCACTTGTTTCTGTGCTTCTTCCAGAGTCATTTTTTTAATGATTAGTGATTGATGATTAGTATGGAATATCTATTCTTTGTTTTTGGTATCCATGCATATAGTAACAGGACCGTCGTTTAAAAGTTCAACTTTCATGTCTGCTCCAAAGATTCCTGTGCCTATTTCTTTTCCCAGTGCACCGCTTAAATCTTTGCAGAATTGCTCGTAGAGTGGGATAGAGATATCCGGTTTGGCAGCTTTGATGTAGGAGGGGCGATTTCCCTTTTTGGTAGAAGCGTGTAGCGTGAACTGGCTGATAACTAAAATTTCGCCTCCATCTTCTAAAATAGACTTGTTCATCACCCCATTTTCATCGTCGAAGATACGTAGATTTACTATCTTTTTGCAGAGCCAGTCGATGTCTTCCTGCCCGTCTGATTCTTCGATGCCAACTAATATCAGCATCCCTTTTCCGATGGACGATTTGCAGTGTCCTTCAATGGTTACTGACGCATGGCTTACCCGTTGTATAACTATTCGCATTGTTATTTATTCTATTTCGTGGTTAGGAAAGGCAAATTTACAAAATTCGGAAGAGAAAACGGTGTGTTGGCAGGAAAATATTATAAGGTTTTGCCGAAAGTTTTAATGGTTTATTATTTAGCCTCGGATTACACAGATTGCACGGATAACGCAGTTTTTAGTAATTTAACCGTGAAATCCGTGCAATCTGTGTAATCCGAGGCTAAAAATGATAGGAAGATAACTGGCTCCATTCAGCCGGCTTCTTGTTCATTTTTTGATGATTCATTGCTTAATCCCTCTTTTACGGTCTTGGCTTTCGCTTCTCCGATGATAGCGACAATCTCCTCAAAAGAGGCTTCTTTTATTCGTTTTACGCTCTTGAACTCTTTCAAAAGTGCTGTTTTTGTCTTTTCTCCGATACCTTTGATGGTATCCAGTGCGGACGCAACTTGTCGTTTGCTGCGTTTATCACGATGGAAACTAATAGCAAAACGGTGTACTTCATCCTGAATCTGTGTCAGCAGACGGAATAATGGGCTTTGCTGTTTGATACCAATCGTCTGCGGAGGAAATCCAAAAAGCAGCTCCGATGTGCGGTGGCGGTTGTCCTTTGCCAATCCGGCAATAGGAATAGCCAGATTCAGTTCGTCTTCAATGACTTCTCTGACGACCTCCATTTGACCTTTCCCGCCATCAGTGATAATCAGGTCGGGTAGAGGAGAATTCTCTTCGATAGCGCGTTGATAACGCCTTCTGACGACCTCTTTCATGGAAGCATAGTCATCAGGCCCTACAACCGTCTTTATATTGTATTTCCGGTAATCTTTCTTTGATGGCTTGGCCTTCTTAAATACAACACAGGCTGCCACGGCATCAGAACCCTGTATGTTTGAGTTATCAAAACATTCGATTTGCAGCGGCGGTCTTTCCAAATGCAACTCTTGCTGAATTTCTTTCATTAAACGCATGCTCCTTTGTTCCGGATTCAGTTTTTCCGCCTGTTTTAGGCGGTCGGCCTTGTACTGTTTCACGTTTAGAACCGAAAGATCCAGCAATTTCTTCTTATCTCCCCGCTGTGGAACGGTAAATACGACATTGTTTAACTCCAAATCGAGTTCAAAAGGCACTATAATCTCTCTGGATTGGCTTTTATAGCGTTCCCGCATTTCAATAATACCAAGCGTCAGAAGCTCCTCTTTTGATTCGTTCAGCTTCTTTTTATATTCGAACGTGAAAGCCTGATTGATGGCACCATTTGTAATGTGCAGATAATTGATGAAAGCAGAGTTCGACTCGTCCTCTTCGATTGAGAATACATCGATATTGTGCAATACAGCGCTTACTACCTCTGATTTGGAGCGGTAACTCTCTATCAGGAGATATTTCTCTTTCACTTTCTGCGCCTCTTCAAACTTCATTTCGGCTGCCAACGTCTGCATCTTTTCCAGCAACATACGGCTGATATCTTGTGTATTCCCTTTCAGGATTTCCTTGATTTCATCTATGTTTTTGAGATATTCTTCCTGTGATTGCAACCCGATGCATGGCCCGGCGCAGTTTTTTATATGATATTCCAGGCATACATTAAATTTACCCGCCCGTATGTTTTCCGGACTTAGGTTTAAATTGCATGTGCGCAAGGGATATAAATGCTTTATCAGGTCTAATACCGCATACATTGATGGAATGTGACTGTACGGGCCATAATAAGACGAACCGTTCCTGATAACCTTTCTTGTTTTGAAGATTCTCGGAAAGTACTCATTCTGCACGCAAATAGAAGGGTAGGTCTTGTCGTCCTTTAACAGAACGTTGTAGCGCGGCTTATATTTCTTTATCAGATTATTCTCCAGCAATAACGCATCTTCTTCCGTATTGACAACGATATAGCGGATATCAGCAATTTTGCTGACCAGTACTCGTGTCTTTCCCGGCTCATGCTCTTTGCTGAAATAAGAATAGACTCTTTTCTTAAGATTTTTTGCCTTTCCAACGTATATAATTGTTCCTTCCGTATTCAGGTATTGGTAAATACCCGGTTTCTCGGGAAGGTTGGCTACAATCCCTTTCAGATATTCATTGGTTTTGCTTTTGCTTTCCGGTTCTACATTCATAATCGTTAGGTATGAGAGATCGCTAGCTGCTTACTTTTGACACATTCGCTGCAAATAGATGCAAATCCTTTATAAAGTCAATACCGATTCTACTTCTACGTCGTCTCCGAATACTGATTTTCCATTCAGTTCTTTCAACTCAATGATGAAGTTTACATATACCTTTTTAGGTTTTAATCTTTTCACCAATTCGCAAGCCGCTTTCATCGTGCCTCCTGTTGCCAGCAAGTCGTCGTGTAATAGAACTACATCATTCTCATCCAGTGCGTCTTTGTGAATTTGCACGGTGTCCTTTCCGTATTCCTTGTCGTAGCTTTCTTCAATTGTTTCTGCAGGGAGCTTGCCGGGCTTGCGGATAGGAATGAAACCGGCGTTCAGGCGGGTGGCTAAAATCGGTCCCATGATGAAGCCCCTTGATTCTATTCCTACTACTTTGGTGATCCCTTTATCCTTATACATATCAAACATAATGTTTGATAATTCTTGCAGGCACCATGGATCTTTGAATAGGGTGGTGACATCGTAGAATAGGATTCCGGGGATCGGAAAATCGGGTACTTCCCGAATACTTTTGATTAGTGTTTCTTTGCTCATAATCATTGAATTATATCGTTTCTTTAAATGATTTGTTTCACGTGAAACGTTGCCGCCTATCGTCCCGAAAGCACGAGCAGTACGTTGATGTCACTTGGAGAGACTCCCGGAATTCTGCTCGCCTGCGCAATCGTCTCCGGATCTATCTTTGCCAACTTTTGCCTAGCTTCGGTGGATAGGGACTGAATGGTAGAATAATCAAATTTCCCTTTGATCTTTATGCTCTCCAATCGTGCCAGCTTTTCAGCAATCATTCGTTCTCTGTCAATGTATCCTTGATACTTGATTAAGATTTCAGCCGCTTCGAGAATCTCTTCTTTTCGATCCTGATCCGAACTTGTCGCTTTCTCCAGTTCCCGTTGAAACGCCGGAACGTGTTCTATTATATTCTCAATTGTCACCTGCGGACGGTTTAGAATTTCTATCAACTTGCATCCCTGACGCAGGGGAGTTGTTCCTATCTTTTCGAGAGCATCATTAATTAATGCCGGTTTCATCGAATAGTTGCGTGCGAAAGAGACGATTTGTTCCACAGCTTCCTTCTTGCTTCTTACCAATTGATAGCGGTCTTTCTTTGCCAATCCAAGCTTAAATGCTTTTTCTGTCAGGCGCATATCCGCATCGTCCATGCGAAGCAAAATGCGATATTCTGCACGGGAGGTAAACATACGGTAGGGCTCATCCACACCTTTGGTAACCAAATCGTCGATTAATACGCCAGTATATGCTTCGTCGCGGGCTAGAGTAAATGCTTCTCCGCCGTGGCAGTTGATATGCGCATTGATGCCGGCTACCAATCCTTGTCCTCCTGCTTCCTCGTATCCGGTAGTGCCGTTCACTTGTCCGGCAAAGAACAGATTTTTGATAATCTTCGATTCCAACGTATGTTTTAATTGGGTCGGATCGAAGTAGTCATATTCGATAGCATATCCCGGACGATAGATGACCAGATCTTTGAAAGCCGGGATTTGTTTCAGTGCCGCAATTTGTATTTCCATCGGAAGTGAAGAAGAGAATCCGTTAAGATATAGCTCTTGTGTTGTTTCGCCTTCCGGTTCCAGGAATAATTGGTGCTGGTCTTTATCGGGGAAAGTAACAATCTTGGTTTCGATGCTCGGGCAATAGCGTGGTCCGATACTTTGTATCTGTCCGTTGAATAGGGGAGAATCGGGCAAACCTTCGCGCAAAATCCGATGTACTTCTTCATTAGTGTAGCATGTCCAGCATTGAAGTTGCTTTAAGTGGTGCGTGCTGGTATTCATGAAAGAGAACTTGTGGAAGTCACATTCGCCGGCTTGTGTTTCCATTTGGTCAAAATGAACGCTGCGTGCATCGATTCGTACCGGAGTACCGGTTTTCATTCTTCCATAGGTGATGCCGTGACGGGCGATGGATTCGGTCAATTGATAAGAAGCCGGTTCGGCCATTCTTCCTCCCGGTAATTGATGGCGACCTACGTGCATCAGTCCGTTGAGGAAAGTGCCTGCGGTGAGCACAATACATTTCGCTTTGAAGGTGACACCCCACGCAGTGACCAATCCGGTAACCTCACCGTTTTCAACGAGCAGTTCGCATACTGTATCTTGCCAGATATGAAGGTTGGGCGTATTTTCCAGTTTCTCCCGCCAGGACCAAATGAACTTAGCCCGGTCGCATTGGGCGCGGGGACTCCACATGGCAGGGCCTTTCGAACGGTTTAGAATTCGGAACTGAATGGCTGTTTCATCTGTCACCAATCCCATTTGTCCACCCAGTGCATCTATTTCACGTACAATTTGTCCTTTGGCGATTCCTCCTACAGCCGGGTTGCAACTCATCTGCCCAATTTTGTTCATGTCCATAGTGATGAGACAAGTCTTGGAACCTAAATTAGCTGCGGCTGCCGCTGCTTCACAACCAGCATGTCCGGCACCAATTACAATTACGTCGTACTTAAAATCCATTCCTATCTTATTTATTATCAAACGCTGCAAAGTTACGGAAAAGTTGCGAGACTTGTATCTTCAAGCTGTTTTTGCTTCTGAAAATCCGGGGAGGAATCCGGTTTGACTGAAAAAATCGCCGTAATTTTGAGTTAGAAATATGCAGATTGTTCGAAAATAGGCCGCTTATTGGTTTTTGCGATTGTATGTTTTTGAATAAAATGGTAATAGATTGTGTTTTAAATTCCCTGTTTTGCTTTCTTTTTGTTAGTTGTGTGCTTGTTTAATTATGAGTGCAACTAGAGAGTAAAAGGAGAAATTTGTTGAAAAGACGGATTGTTGTGGGAATAAACGTGAGGTTTACACTCAAAATCTACCCTACGTCTTGACATAAGTCAAAAAAATAAGTCTGAATGTAATTTTTTGCATGATGGCTTTTGCTGTTTTCGTAAACAGCTATACCTTTGCAGTGTAGTTGTGAAACTACTTATATTTTAGGTATTAGAAAAAGGTAATAATTAAAAGGTATTAGTTTATAAAATTAAGGTATTAGATTTTAAGATTAGTTTTTAGGAAAAAGATTGTTTTGATTAGGTATTAGGAGAAAGACGTTTTCAGGTAAAGAGTAAATGAAAGATGAAGAAAAAGAAGAATCCCATTTATGGGGGTTCTTTAAAGGTGGAGCGGAATGATTCGCTCTTTTTTTGTGCCCTTTCATTTCCAACTATTATTTTCTTTTGCTTCTCATTTGAACTGTATGGTAAGTTCGGGCTCAGTTGTAATTCTTGGGGGATTAAGTTTAGTCAATTCCCTTCATGCATATACCTTTGCTAGCCTAAAAAGGAAGAAGCTCATATCCACTACTCCTCTAAATGATGCCCTAAATGCTTTGATTTTAGCATTAAATGCTTCCGCTGCTGCATTTGTACTCCTGTTCACAAAGAAGTTCAGAATCCTTTCATAATGATTCTCAATAGAGTTTGCTACTGTTGTGAATGTATCGTATCCATTATTCTTCAATCTT